>CAYXCV010000030.1:0-24929 GCA_964463365.1 uncultured Kineothrix sp. | reverse complement strand
ATACCATCACCAACAAATATCAGCTTTCCTTTATCGGATTTCTTAGCAATCAGTGCTTCCACCTGATCCACCTTGTCACCAGGTAAGAGCTCTGAATAAACTTCTGTAATACCTAGCTCTCCGGCTACACTCTCCGCAACTCTTCTGTGGTCACCAGTGAGCATTACAATATGTTTCATACCGGCCTCTTTGAATCCCAAGATTGCCTGCTTTGCATCCGCTTTTATCTCATCAGCAATTACAATATAGCCTAGATATTTTTCACCCGCTATATGTACAATGGTACCTACTTCCTGAGGTTCTACGCTTTTAAAGTTCTTTTCTTTCATTAATTTATCATTTCCGGCATAGATACGGCGTCCATCCAGTAATGCACTTACACCAAAGCCTGCCATCTCCACTACATCGCTAAGACGAGATTGATCCAATTCCTCTGCATATTTTTCATACGCTTTCAATAGTGATTTGGAAATAGGGTGATTGGAATAACTTTCCACATACGCCGCTATCTCCAGTAATTCTTTTTCGGTGACAGACTCTATAGGTACTATTCTTTTTACTGCAAAGGTTCCTTTGGTAAGTGTTCCTGTCTTATCCATCACAATCATCTCTGCATCTGCCAATGCTTCCAGATAATTGCTTCCTTTTATAAGAATTCCTGCTTTACTCGCTCCTCCAAGTCCGCCGAAGAAACTGAGCGGAATACTGATGACCAGCGCACAAGGACAGGAAATAACAAGAAAGCTCAGGGCTCTATATACCCATGTGGACCAGCCACCGCCTAAAATAAGAGGCGGGATAATCGCCAAAAGCACAGCACAACCTACTACAATAGGAGTATAGTATCTTGCAAACTTCGTAATAAAGTTCTCAGCCTCTGATTTCTTACTGCTTGCATTCTCTACCAGATCAAGGATCTTTGCTACGGTAGATTCACCATAAGGTTTATTAACTTCTACCTCAATGACTCCTGTAATATTGACGCAGCCACTGATTACATCTTCACCCTCTGTCACATCTCTGGGCATACTCTCCCCAGTCAGTGCCATAGTATCAAGGGAGGAAGCTCCCTTCATAATCGTACCATCCAATGGTATCTTTTCACCGGGTTTGATTACTATCACTTCCCCGATGTTCACTTCTTCGGGGCTTACTTCAACTACTTCACCATTCCTTATTACATTGGCATAATCCGGACGGATATCCATAAGCTCCGCAATGGATTTTCTGGATTTGTTAACGGCATAAGATTGAAAACATTCACCCACCTGATAAAATAACATAACCGCTACTGCTTCCGGATAATCTCCTACAATAAACGCACCTACTGTTGCTATTGTCATTAAGAAATTCTCATCAAATATCTGACCCTGCCCAATATTCTTCACTGCCTTTTTTACTACATCTCCACCAATCGTATAATAAGCGATAAGAAATAGTATAAGTTCTATATTATTGTTGAATTCCGGAATAAAACGGGAGGTCAGTACTGCAAGTAAATACACGAATGCACCAATCCCTACTCGCCTTATCCTTTTCTTTAACTTTTTATTCATCATAATCTCCATCCTACCAAAGTCTGGCGACGTTATTTTTCTACAACTTCTACATCCGGTTCAAATTTTTTTACTATTTTCTTTATTTCTTTTGTAATTCCGGACACCTTGGCATCTTCTACTTCTACTACCAATTTCTGTGTTAAAAAGGTCACTGTACTGCTTGTAATTCCATCAAGCTTTTCAATGGCTGCCTCAATCTCTGATGCGCAATGTGCGCAATCCAAATCTTCTAAAATATAAGTTTTCTTCATTTCTTACTCCTTCTGTTTATCTTTCGTCTTCTTCAATATGATCCATGCCCTGGCTTAAAATTGTTTTAATATGACTATCTGCAAGAGAATAAAATACTGTTTTTCCTTCTCTTCTGTTTCGCACAAGATTCATTTGCTTCAATGTCCGCAGTTGATGTGATATTGCCGACTGTGTCATATTCAGAATCTGTGCAATATCACATACGCACATTTCTGAACAGAGAAGAACATATAAAATCTTAATTCTTGTAGAATCACCGAATACTTTAAAAAAGTCTGCCAAGTCATAAAGCTTATCTTCTTCCGGCATCTGTTCATTGACTTTCTGAATCGTATCTTCATGCACATGGATATATTCACATTTATCAACTGTTTCTACATTACGTTTCATATCATACCTCCTACTATAATTGCGAGCGAATTACCACACATTTATGTGTTCTTATTAATATATGAGCATTTGTTCATATGTTCATTATATCACTTGTTTATCATATGTCAACTATTTTTTTATGTGAATCCCTTCATACGCCAAAAATAAACAACCCCGGATGATATCAGGCTGTTTTAATGCCTTAGATATTTCATCCAGGGTTGCTTTCTATATAATATTATTAAACTATTTTATTTCTACAATCCAGCCTTCCGGAGCTTCTATTCTACCCATTTGAATTCCCGTTAAGGTATCGTATAGCTTTTTAGTGATAGGTCCCATATCGTTCATACCGCTGGGCAGACAAATTTCTTTTCCCTGATTCACGATTTTACCAACCGGAGAAATAACAGCCGCCGTTCCGCAAAGTCCGCACTCTGCAAAATCCTCAAGCTCCCTAACATCAACTTCTCTTTCTTCTACTTCAAGCCCCAGATATTCCTTTGCTACATACATAAGAGAACGTCTGGTAATCGAAGGCAGAATACTATCTGACTTAGGGGTAACCACTTTATTATCCTTTGTTACAAATAAAAAGTTAGCGCCGCCCGTCTCTTCCACTTTGGTTCGTGTTGCTGCGTCCAGATACATATTCTCGTCATATCCATTGTTATGTGCTGTCATAATAGCGTGGAGACTCATGGCATAATTAAGTCCTGCCTTAATATGTCCTGTTCCCCTTGGTGCCGCACGGTCGAAATCACTGACACATATTGTAAGAGGTTTAATTCCTCCTTTAAAATATGGACCTACCGGAGTTGCAAATAATCGGAATTGATATTCAGAAGCCGGTTTTACTCCTATTACCGGATTCGTGCCGAACATATAGGGTCTTAAATATAACGTCGCTCCAGAACCATATGGAGGAACATATGCCTTATTAGCAGCCACCGTCTGAAGAACCGCATCCACAAAACGTTCTTTTGGAAATACCGGCATCTCAAGTCTCTTTGCAGAGTCCATCATACGCTCTCCATTTAAGTCCGGTCGAAATGTTACAATTCTTCCGTCTTCCGTCGTATAAGCCTTTAATCCTTCGAAAATTGTTTGGGCATATTGAAGCACACCCGCACACTCACTTAAGACCACCATAGAATCCTCTGTCAGGACACCGCTATCCCATGCGCCATCTTTATAGTTTGAGACATATCTTTTCTCCGTCTCCATATAACCAAAGCCAATGTTTGCCCATTCCAGATTTTTCTTTTCCATAATCTCGCTCCCTTTTGCGTTTATCTATTTTGATATATTATTAACCTTTTTACATGAAAAGTCAATAATTACTCCGTTTATTTCTTTTCATATTTAATGAATTCATAGGTAATATCAAAATATGTTTGTTCTTCACTGCTCGCAGTAACCTTCCATTCCGGCATTTGATCCAGATTCGGAAAATAAGTATCGGCAGAATAACTATGTTCTATCTTTGTTATATGTGCGGTATTACAAAAGGGCAGCATTTGTCTATAGATACTCTCGCCGCCTATAATATAAATATCCTCACTTTTATATTTCTTCAATTCTTCGTTTAATTCGTCTATACTATGCACCACAATCGCATCTTTCACTTTGTAGTCCTGATTGGCGGATAGAATAATATTGGTTCTGTTTTTTAAGGGCATCCCCTGAGGAAACGTATCCAACGTTTTCCTTCCAAGCACTACTACCTTACCTGTTGTCTCTTCTCTGAAATTCTTATGATCATTCGGTATTCTTATTAATAATTCTCCCTTATTTCCAATGGCCCAATTATTATCTACTGCTACTATTAAATTCATATATACTCTCCATTTCGTATCTTCTGTTCCGCCACATTCATCCAAAGTCAGATTGCAACCGGTATATTTTTCACTTGCGGTCCTGTTATGTAGTCTTCCACTGATACATCGTTTCTTGTAAAATCATAAAAATCCTTAATTTCATTATTTAATGTAAATTGTGGTGCCGGGTATGTTTCTCTCTGAATCAACTCTTCAATAATCGGAATATGTCTGTCATAAATATGAGCATCCGCTATCACATGAATTAATTCTCCCACTTTCATATTACATACCTGAGCAAGCATATGAACCAGCACCGAATACTGAACCACATTCCAGTTGTTGGCTGCCAGCACATCCTGAGACCGTTGATTTAAAATTGCATTTAAAGTTAATCTATCCTCACCTTTTTTCTGAGTCACATTAAAAGTCATACTATAGGCACAAGGATACAGATTCATAGCATGCAAATCCTGATGTACATAAATATTCGTCATAATCCGGCGGCTGAAAGGATTATTCTTAAGATCATAAATAACCCGATCCACCTGATCCATCATCCCCTCTTTGTATTGATGCTTTATGCTCATCTGATAACCATATGCAGTCCCTATGGATCCATCTTCGTCTGCCCATTCATCCCATATATGGCTATTAAGGTCATTGATATTATTAGACTTTTTCTGCCATATCCATAGCAACTCATCCGTGGCACTTTTCAGCGCTGTCCTTCTAAGTGTCAGCAAAGGGAATTCTTTGCTCAAATCATAACGATTCACTACACCGAATTTCTTAATCGTATATGCCGGTGTACCATCAGCCCAATGTGGACGTACTTTTTCCCCTTCTGTACTGGTTCCATTCTCCAAAATATCTTTACACATATTTATGAATATATTATCCGCAAGACTCATTTATTATCTCCTATTGTATTCTTCAAAATATTGATGATTATCTCTCCCACTTATTACATAAGGAATTAATCTGATCTGCAAATCTAGCCAAATCTTTATTTGCACCACCTTCATTTTTCCTAATAACTGCCATAAGCCTCTGTCCCGCCGAAACCAGACGGGTATAGACATCGGATACAAGGCGAACCTTCTTTTTAACCGGTACTGGTACTGCCTCATATTCTACTTTTCCGGTAACCAAATCGTATCTGCTTCCACTATAAGGTGCATACGTCTTGAAATTATGTTCTTTTTCCAAACAGGATGCAAAGGAATCACATACACTGCTTTCTCCATGTACTATAAATACTTCTTGAGGTTTTTGCTTAAAGCCATTTAACCAATGAATCAATCCCTCCTTATCTGCATGACCGCTAATTCCTTTTAGAACCGTAACATCCGCACGAACTTCAATAGTTTCACCAAAAAGCCTTACTTCCTCAGCTCCATCTACCAATATTCTTCCCAAAGTACCGTTTGCCTGATACCCAACAAACAGTATGGTACATTCCGGTCTCCACAAATTATGCTTCAGATGATGTCTGATTCTGCCTGCCTCACACATACCGGAAGCTGAAATAATTACCTTGGGTGTGCTATCAAAGTTAATTGCTTTGGATTCATCACTGGTAATTGTCAAGTTAAGTCCCTTAAACCGAATAGGATTGATTCCTTGATTTACCAGATTCATCGCATCTTCATCAAAACAATCTATGATATTTTTCTGAAAAATTTCAGTTGCTTCTACTGCCAGCGGACTATCTACATAAACAGGAAAATCTCCATGCCTTTTAATGCGTTTTTCAGCTTTTATCTGACGCAGGAAATAAAGCATTTCCTGTGTCCTTCCAACCGCAAAAGAGGGGATTACTACATTTCCCCCCGCATCAAAAGTCTCCTGTATGATCCTCGTTAACTCTGCTACATAATCCGGTCTGGTGGTATCATGCATCCGGTCTCCATATGTAGATTCTACCACCACATAATCAGCTTCTTCCGTCAATACCGGGTCTTTGATAAGAGGCTGGTTCGTATTTCCTAAATCTCCTGAAAAGACAACTTTTCTGTCGATTCCATGTTCTGTCATCCATACTTCTATACTCGATGAACCAAGGAGGTGACCTACATCCGTAAAACGGACGTAGATCCCTTCACATAATTCAAACTTCTGATTATACTTACATGGTACAATCCTTTTAATAACTCCGTCTGCATCCTGCATTGTATATAATGGTTCATGGGGTTCAATTCCAGAGTGTCTCTTGGCCTTCCTATTCTTCCACTCTGTTTCCTGCATCTGAATATGTGCACAGTCGCGAAGCATAATACTACACAAATCCGCAGTGGCCTCTGTTGTAAATATCCGGCCTCTGAATCCCTTTGCATACAGCCCCGGAAGCATACCTGAATGATCCACATGAGCATGTGTTAGCAATACATAATCCACACTTGCCTCTTCAATTGGTAATGGGGCATTCTCATATGCCTGAATTCCTTGCTCCATACCGCAATCAATCAGTATATTCTTTCCACATACTTCAAGATAATGGCAGCTTCCTGTGACTTCATGTGCCGCCCCGATAAATGTTAGCTTCATTACAACGCCTCTCTGTCTGCCTTTCAGACGCAACTCCCCTTATACTTTCAAAATTAAGTAATTTTCTTAGCAATAAACTTTTGCAATTCCTCCCTTTTTCATATTATCGCTTAGTAAAACTACAATTTTCTCTGCCTCCTGTGAAATATCTGTCCTGTAATACAGGCAATCCACCTTTTTGTATTGCCCGATGATAGCTCCTGCAAATAATTCAAGATCTTCTTCACTATTTGCATCTCCATGGAAGAAAAATACGTTCTTCCCATAACTTTTTTCAATTTTTTCTTTCAACAAAACTCCCGATTTCTTATCAATGTCCATAAAGGCAATTGTATATTCCCGCCCTGCGTATTCTTCTATCAGATGGCTGCCTTTTCCATTTGCACCACCTACAACTACGCATATTTTCTTCTGAAACATGGTCTTATCTCCTTGTTTTTTGGATTTGTTCTTAGGGTAATAGTTCCACGCGTTTGAACTTAATTTCATTATACAAAAATCGACTACTCTAATCAAGAAATAAAGAGATAAGCGCGATGCTTTACACTTTTTATTTCACTATAAATATAGGTTTTTACGTTATTTTAACTCATTTGCTGTCTTATAAAACTGATAGTAAATACCCTTTTTATCCAGCAATTGCTGATGATTTCCTTCTTCCATGATACCTTCTTCTGTTAATACTAATATGCGGTCGGAATTACGTATACTTGAAAGTCTATGAGCAATCGTCAGTGTGGTTCTGCCTTCTGATAACCTGGAAAGAGACTCTGCCACCGCATATTCGCTTTCATTATCAAGAGCTGATGTGGCCTCATCCAATATAATAATCGGAGGATTCTTTAGAAATACTCTTGCAATACTGATTCTCTGCTTCTGTCCGCCTGACAACTTTACACCGCGCTCACCGACGTATGTATCATAGCCATCTTTTAAATTTACTATAAATTCATGGGCACCTGCCCGTTTTGCAGCCTCAATAACCTCTTCCCTAGAGGCGTCAATTCTTCCATATACAATGTTCTCAAATATAGTTCCGGAAAATAAATACACATCCTGCTGTACAATTCCTACATTCTGTCTCAGACTTTTTAATGTAAAGCCCTTGATATCCTGACCATCAATGGTAATGCATCCTTTGGTCACATCATAAAACCGAGGAATCAAATTGCAAAGTGTAGTCTTTCCGCCTCCCGACGGTCCTACAATCGCAACCTTCTCTCCCTGTCTGATTGTAAGATTTAAATCCTTGAATACAATATTATGATCATCGGGGTATTCAAAGCTAACATTATCAAAGACTATATTTCCGTTTGTATGTTCCATGACTTCCGCATCCGGTTCATCAAATATTTCAATATCCGCATCCATAATCTGAAGAAAACGCTCAATACCGGTCATTCCACGCTGGAATTGTTCTGCGAACTCAATAATTCTGCGTATCGTAGCTATCATCGTTGTCACATACAGCATATAAGCAACCAAATCCCCAGGAGCAATCATCCTTTTTATCATGAAAAGACCGCCCACAACCACTACAGCCAGATACATAATACCATCAAATATTTTGGTCGTCGTATGAAAGGCTGCCATATAATGGTATGTTTCTTTTTTAATATCCAGAAATATACTATTGTCCTTATCAAATTTCTTATTCTCAGTTTCTTCGTTTGTAAATGCTTTAACTACCTTCTGTCCCAGTAAGCTGTCTTCGATTCTTGCATTTAACTCGCCAATCTGATTTCTTTGTTTACTGAACGCACCACGCATTTTAAAATTAAGCGACATACACACAAGAACCATAATCGGAACAAAAATAAATATAATTAATGTAAGGGGCAGATTTATTCTTGCTAAAACAATGAATGAAATCACTATTTTAATTACCGCAATAAAAAACTCTTCCGGGCAATGGTGGGAGAATTCTGTTACATCAAAAAGATCATTGGTAATCCTACCCATAATCTGACCGACTTTGGTATTATTATAATAAGTATCAGAAAGCTGCTGTAAATGAAAATAAGCATCCCTGCGCATATCTGTCTCGATTTTCGCTCCCATGACATGGCCCATATTCGCCATATAATAACTTGCGATGCAATCGATAATTCTAAGTATCAGATATAAAAGTCCAAGTCCGCCTATTGTTTTCACTGAAAGTGCTGCCAGATTATATATTCCTTCATTGGTGATATACCTCATAATAAGGGGAAGCACCAGTTCGCATATCGTTGTTAAGGCCGCACAGAACAAGTCCATTGCAAGAGTTCCTCTATATGGCTTGAAGTACGGTACAAATCTTTTTAGTAATTCTTTTGTCTTATATTGTCTGTTCTTCATATTTTTTTCCTCAATTCGAAGTCAATTATAGCATAACCACATACTATAAATCAAATACGAAAGGCAGGTGAAATACTTGTTTCTATCTATTTCTAAACTTGTTTTACTCCTTGTAGCTCTCTCTGTGGATGCCTTTGCTGCAAGTTTTGCCTATGGTGCGGACAAAGTGCATATTCCTCCGCTTTCCGCTGTCATTGTCGCTTCACTTTCAGATCTCATCCTGGTTGCTTCACTTTTTATAGGAAATCTGTTTAAAGCATATATTCCGGTGACACTCACTACTATTTTATCCTTTATTATCCTATTTGCACTGGGAGCTATCAAGCTCTTTGACAGCTCCATAAAAAGAAAAATTAAAGAAAATCTTTTTATCAACAAAGAACTTTCATATAAAAATCTGCGATTTATTCTTACCGTTTATGCAGAACCTCAGGAAGCGAATGCCACAGATGTGGAAGTACTCTCCCCCTCAGAGGCTCTTTCTCTTGGTATAGCTCTATCCCTGGACAGTGCTGCCGCCGGCATTGGTGCGGCTTCCCTTGAATTCCCCCTTGGGCTTGCCGCAATCTCAGCCTTTTTCATCGGAATCCTTGCCGTTTTCTCTGGCTGCAAATTAGGCCGTGTACTGGCGGCAAAATCCAAATTTAACTTTTCAATTATAGGAGGCATCATACTTATTATTCTGGCTTTAACTAAACTGTGTTGATACATTCCCCTCTTCTTCTTTATGTTTAGAGGGGAATTTCTTTTCTGCAATTCCACCCAAAATAAGAAGTTCGTGTACAATCATAGGGGTGCCGGATAATGCCGCGAGGCATCCCCATTCCAAAAGTGAAAGTCTTGTTGTTCCAAACAGAGAAACGAAGTATGGAATCTCTGTTACCAGCACCTGAAGACCTACTCCTATGGCACAGGCAGCCATCATATAACTATTTGAAAAATGATTCATACGAAATATTGATTTATTTACATCCCGCATACCGATTGCATGAAACAACTGGCTCATCCCTAATACTGTAAAAGCATGAGTCTGGGCTTTATTAAGCAGTTCCGGCAATCTTAACATAGCTTCTACATTATGCAGATTAATGGGAAGCTCCTGCCGAAGCAGTGCAGCATAGGGTACTTGCAAAAATGCGGTAATACTGATTACGGCAATCACCACACCATAGCACAAGGTACAGGTAAGACCTCCGTGAGCAAATAGATTCTCATTCTTTTTTCTTGGCTTTTGCTTCATAAGCCCCTCTCCGTCATTCTCGTCAACGCCTAAAGCCAATGCCGGAAGGGAGTCCGTAATCAAATTAATCCAAAGAATATGGCTTGCTTTGAGAGGCGAAGGCAATCCTGCAAGAATAGCAACAAGCATCGTAATAATCTCACCAAAATTGGACGATAAGAGAAAGAGAATCGCTTTTCTTATGTTTTCATAAATTCCCCGTCCCTCCTCAATGGCCTTACGGATTGTTGCAAAATTATCATCGGTCAATATCATGTCAGAGGCATTTTTTGCTACATCCGTGCCATTCATACCCATAGCAATTCCTATATCCGCTGCTTTTAGGGAAGGCGCATCATTTACACCATCTCCTGTCATAGCTACTATTTTATCTTTTTTCTTAAGTGCATTTACTATCTTAACCTTGTGTTCCGGAGAAACCCTTGCATAAACCTTAATCTGTTCTACCTTTTGGTCAAATTCCTCTTCGCCTAATTGTTCTAATTCGCTGCCGCTAAGACATTCCTCACGTTTTGATGTGATATTCAGCTCTTTGGCTATTGCAAATGCCGTATCGATATGATCCCCCGTAATCATAACCGTATCTACTCCGGCACCTTTGAAGGCTTTTACTGCCGCTGCTGCTTCCGGCCTTGCCGGGTCTATCATACCCACTAAACCGACAAAAGTAAGTTCTCTTTCTGCGGTATCCGCCGCCTCCTCCCTCATTGCTACTGCCAATACACGCAGCGCTTCCGATGCCATTGTCCTTACCGCCTGCATAATATCTCTTTTGGCATAATCTGTTAGTGGTACCCTTCTTCCATGAGACAGCATATACCTGCAGCATTTGAGTATTTCTTCCGTACTCCCTTTTGAATAGGAAACTCTTCCTCTCTCACCTCTATGTAATGTTGTCATCATTTTTCTATCAGAATCAAACGCTTTTTCATCGATTCTCGGACAACTTTTTTCTAGCTCTGCTCTGTTTACTTTATATTTTTTTGCCAAATCCAGCAATGCTAATTCCGTTGGATCTCCGATTCTCTCATTTCCGGATATATTTGCATCGTTGCACAATGTACATCCATACAATAGCTGGTTATGTTCTTTCTCATTTAATTCATCTGCTGTGAGAATCCGAGAGTTTATAAAGCATTTCTTCACCATCATCTTATTCTGTGTCAAGGTGCCTGTTTTATCCGAACATACTACATCCACCGCACCCAATGTTTCTACGGATGGAAGTCGTCTGATAATAGTATTAACCTTTACCATACGCGATACACTAAGAGCCAGCACAATGGTTACAATAGCTGCTAATCCTTCCGGCACAGCCGCTACTGCAAGTGAGATTGCCGTTAACAGCATTTCTCCCACATCACGCTTTTGCATCACTGCAATAATAAATAAAAAGACGCAGATGAATACCGCCACAGCACTTAATATCTTTCCCAAATCCGCTAAACGTCTCTGGAGCGGTGTCATTTCATCTTTCGTCTCATTAATTAAATCTGCAATATGTCCGATTTGTGTATCCATTCCCGTTGCCACTACGATTCCTTCGCCGCGTCCGTAGGTTACATTGGTTGACATATACGCCATATTCCTGCACTCAGCAATATTTGTCTTTCCCCCCGCCAGATATTCCGCATCTTTATCTACAGGTACAGACTCTCCTGTTAACGCAGACTCTTCAATCTTTAAGCCCATCGTCTTCGTCAGCCTTAAATCTGCCGGTACTTGTCTGCCTGCTTCCAGACAGACAATATCACCGGGAACTAAATCTTGTGCCGCTATATCCGTCTGCTTACCATCCCTCTTAACAATTGCATGAGGACTCGTCAGCTTCTTTAATGCCTCGATCGCTTTCCTGGCTTTTCCCTCCTGCACAACACCGACAAAGGCATTTACAGCGATAACAGTAACAATAATTGCGGCATCTCCCATTTCATGAAGCAGCATGGAAACTGCCGTCGCTATAAATAAGATAAAAATAAGAGGATCATTTAACTGCTCTAAAAATGAGGCTATTTTTGTTTTTTCCTTTTTCTCTTTCAGCTTGTTCTTACCATACTGCGAAAGCCTTCCGGTAACTTCCCCATTGCTTAGTCCTTTTTCCGTATCACTTTTTAGTATTCGCTCGATTTCACGAATCGACTTGCTTTCATACATATACATGCCTCCACATAAACTTTGTCCTATGCTTTTATATGCTTGTACGGGATAAAATATGTATGTATGAATTGTATTTATTTTGTGTTTGGTGATGTTTCTAATAACCAGATTCCATTCTTCGTATCAGCTACCTTAATATATGCCGTATTCCTTATTGCATCGCCCATTTCATCAAAAGCAATACTTCCGGATACGCCTTCATAAGTGACGCCAGGCAAGGCTGCCCTTACCGCGGCAGGATCAGTAGAACCGGCTGCTTTTAAGGCTTCTATTGCTACATAGTAAGCATCGTACCCCATAGCCGTTGCGGAACCAATGGTATCATCTCCCCCATTATTGGTCTTAGCAACGATATCCTCATTAAGCCATTGCTTAACTCCCTTGTCAAATTCAGGCGAAACACCCTCCTGATAAAATGTGGAAACATATAATCGTATGTCTTTGTCAAAAGTTGCTGCGAGAACTTGGTTGTTATCCAATGTGTCAGATCCCAGAATTGGAATATTGATACCAAGTAACGCAGCCTGATTAATAATCTGAGTAGAATATGCAATCGATACAGGAATAAAAATGACATCTGCCCCTTCCTCATGTGCCTTATTTAAATACGATGTAAAATCAGAATTATGGGTAGCGAAAGATTCTGAAATTACCTTTCCGCCATTCTCTTGAAAAACCTGTTTAAAAAATTTTATCAAATCCTGATCATATTCATTATCTTTTTCTCCAAGCAAAAATGCTGTTTTTGCTGAAAATTTATCCTTTGCAAAATTAGCCAAAGCGGTTCCCTGAAAATTATCTAAAAAGCATATCCTGAAATAATAATCGTTGCCCGCCGTCACACCCGGATTAGTACATGTTGCACCTATAGCTGCCAGACCCGCCTCCCCAAAGGTAGGACCTGCTGCAATAGATACTGCCGAACCATAGGAACCTAATACGATAGATACTCCTTCATTTACCAGCTTGGCAGCTGCTGGTATCGCCATTTCTGTAGAAGACGCATTATCTGAGCAAACAAGCTCAACTCGATATGTATCATCTCCTATTTTAACAGTTGGTGTTTCCCGCTGTGCATATTGCATACCTAAGATTTCTTGCTTTCCTCCGGCACCGGAATCACCGCTTGCGGGTTCAAAAACACCTATTTTAACCACTTTGTCAATACTGCTCACTTCCACTCCGGTTGCAAAACATCCAGCGAGCATGGTCAGTACCATCGTACTTGAAACCATAAATAAAAGTAACCTCTTCATCATCGTTATACCTCCCTCGTACTATCATTTGACTCCCCAAAAATAGCTCAAAATAACAACGATTCCCTCTTACTGTAATTATAACAATGAGCCAATAAAAATACAACTCTCCCCAAAACAAAACTGCTGACAATAAATTAATTTGTCAGCAGCTTTGTTAAACATAAAAAATTATTTAATTTTTAATTAAAATCAATTGTACAATTGTAAAAACAATCTATGTTAAGGTCTTGATTTTATTTTTGTTTCGGCAGTGCTACGTACTTGCTGTTACTGCAAGCACTGCCTTATAGCCCCGGCGGTGCACCCTTTTTAAACCAATGAAGACTTCGCAAGACACTCGGATATGCGAATATTTTTCCGAAGTCAGCATCTAAATGATTAACATTCTTACTTAATTCTGTCATACCAAGTCCTCCTTTCTGGTTGATATCTATGATCGAATAAATAGTTAATATCTTCTTAGCACCAATATTATACACTTATTTCTTCATTTTTTCAAGTATTATCTGTTAATTTATAGTTTTTTTATAAATTAACAAAAAAGAAATCCCGATAAATCAGGATTTCTTTTTCTTATTTAAGAGCGCGAGACGGGACTCGAACCCGCGGCCCCGACCTTGGCAAGGTCGTGCTCCACCAACTGAGCCACTCGCGCAAATATTTGCCCGTCTTTGACGAGCAAATAACAATATACTATAAGATTATTTATTTGTCAAATAATTATTCTGCGCCTTCCTCCGGAACTGTACCTTCCTCCGGTATCTGTTCGTCTACACCATTTTCCACATCCTCTGATTCGCTGTCAGCTTCTGTGTTTTGATCTACCCTGTCTCTATACTTTACACGGTAAATTTTCTTGAGAGATTCATTGATTCGTTCTTCTGCAATTACTCCGTCTTTTACTGCCGTAAGAACTCCCTCATATGCTGCTTCAAAATCTTCCGGCATCAATATCATATCTGCTCCTGCTTTCAAAGCCATAACTGCCGCTTCATCAGATGCGTAGTATTCCGTAATTGCAGACATATTCATTGCATCAGTTATAATGATTCCTTTATAATTCAATTCACTGCGAAGTAGATTTGCTATTATCTTATCTGATAAAGAGCAAGGAGTATTATCACCAATGATGTTAGGAGCCGATACATGACCAACCATAACAAAATCCACTCCCTCTTCTATTCCAGTCTTAAATGGAATGATATCTGCTGCCTTTAAGTCCTCTATGCTTTTATCAATCGTTACCATTCCTTCGTGGGTATCATCCGCAGCGCTTCCTATTCCCGGAAAATGTTTCAGGCATGAACTGACTCCTGTCTCTTGAATACCATTTACCATAGCTGCCACCATATTCCCTACTGCTTCCGGGTCACTGCCAAAGGAACGATCCCCAATCGCAGAACCAGATGCATCTGTAACCACATCTGCCACCGGCGCAAAGTCCAGATTAAAGCCAAGTTCACCAAGATAAGAACCAATTGTTGCTCCGGCTTCATATGCTTTCATGGTATCGCCAGCAGCTCCAATCGCTGCCATTTCCTCTACTTCGGTAACATCGATACTACTGCTTCCTACCCTTCTAACAGAGCCGCCTTCTTCATCCACTCCCAGAAATAACGGATATTTACTCATAGCTGTTGTATTGGAAAGCATCTCGGTTAACTGTTCCTTATCTTTTATATTCTGGTTAAAATATACCAGTCCACCAACAGCGTATTGATTCAAAGCATCCTTCGTTCCATCTCCTGCTTTAATCGCTTTTCCCACACCGGTTAACGCTTCCGGTGTAATAATAAATAAGCCAGCCACCTTATCCTCCAGCGGCATTTCAGCAATACATGTTGAAACCATTTCTTCCAACCAATCTACCTCTGCTTCCGGTTCTTGTTCTGTTGTATCATCCTCTGAAATTGGCGGTTCTACCACAGCTGCTTCCTCTTCCTTGGACATCTCTTCAAGCTGCGCTGCCAGTTCATCTGCCTGTCTTTTCTCTGACAGACTTTTTGTAAGCGCAGTAATACCGACTACTGCTCCCGAAGTAATTGCTATTAAAAATAAGACCACAACCACATAGGATATTATCTGATTACGTATCCTTCGTTTCCTTCTATACTCTCTTCTTTCGTCTACATCTCTTATATTATCTTCCATATTAAAATATGCTCCATCCTGTCTATAGATATAGCTTATCATAACCTATCTGGATAAAAATTTCCATAATTTTTTCAATTTCAACATAATATCATATAACGTAGAAGAGGATATTAATCTGCTTTGATTAATATCCTCTTCTAAACTATAATATCCAACGGTCTTACCCTCCATTAAGGTAATTTTTACTTCTTTACTTCTTTTAAATATTTAAAACCTTAACTTTTTAAATCATTAATTCATTTAAACTAACAACTTTCTAAATCATTAATTCCTTTAAACTAATAACTTTTTAATTCATTAATTCTTTTAAACTAATAATTTTTAATTCATTAATTCTTTTAAACTAACAATTTTACATTCATTAATTCTTTTAAATATTTTAACTTTACTTCTTTTAAATACTGTACTTCTGTAAAACCTTTTATCCTTTATTCATTTTTATCTTTCGTACTCTTTCCATTTATCTTTTGTACTACCGTACTGTAACGGTTGAAAATTTTTTTATTAGAGTTGTTCTTCTAATAATTTCATCTTTTGCACTTCGTTACCTTTTTCTTATGTACTTAAATACTACTTCTTTTGTTTATTAATTCTTTTGTACTTTAAATGAATTAATGTAAGCTTAATTTTTTGGTGGACTATACCTCGCTTTCTTTAGTATTTTTATATATTTTTCTTTTGTTTATGACTTTATTATAGTTAAGCTTGTACAATTTGTCAACACATTTCTTCATAATACGATAAGTTATTTCATTATAGTTGCTTTTTTGTTAAATTATCCCATAATAATGAAATATAATGTAAATTAACACGATTTTTCATCATATTATAACCCCATATCCTTAAGGTTCTATTATCTTCTTGCAGGTTTTTTAAGATTTAGTATAATATATACATGTAACAAAATACATGATAAGGAGGGCTTCATTATTTATAATCCTTTTTTAAAAGATGGGGTTCTTACACTTAACGCTTCCATCAATAAATTAATTATCGCTAAAATGCCTGACTGCTCTGTTTCTCAGGACTTAACAGGAAAAAGTGCGCAGAATGTTTTTTCTACTGATTTATTTATAGAAGAAATCAAAAATTCGGCTGATAAACTACAAATAGATATCTCTTCTTTGCAGGAAAAATCACTGCCTATTTATTTAGAAACTTGTTTGAAAAGCAGTAATTCTGAAGTTGTTACTGCTGCATCCAATATATTAAGGCTCTTTGGAGAACGACTTGCTGTTATTCTCTTATGTTTGAAAGAGGGCGCACACGAGAATAGGAAAGCTCGTAAAGATTGGGAGGATGCACATTGGAACTATTGGAATTCCATTGAACAAATTATCCTGGTAGGCGGACTTGCCAGCCCTCCTCTCGGAGATTATCTGAAGCAATATGTGGAACAGGTCTTTAAGTTATCCAATAAATGCCCGTATCATATTATTTTGGGTGAAGATTCCACTTATGCCGGTTTAAAAGGCTGCGCTACCTTTTTGGAACATAGCGAAGATTCTCATGTTAATTTAATTTTTGATTATGGACAGAGTTTTATCAAAAGAAGTTATGTGATTATGGAAAATGGCTATGTAAAAGATATCATAGTCCTTGATAAAAAATTATCCCAACATGTAGAATGGGATATTAAAGATTCTGATATAGAAAATAAAGAGGCTGTTTTACTGAATAATCATTTTCTGGAAACAATAGCAAGAACAATTCATGAAGTGGAGCAAAAAGATTATTCCATTCACCCACATATTATATTGAGCATAGCTAATTATGTAAAGGACGGAGTGATTGCTAATCGCGGCGGATATGGGAAATTACGTCTGATAGCTCCTAACTATGCGGATTATCTTTCATCCTGGCTAAAAAATAAGTATAATAAAGATTATCATTTTACACTAGTACATGACGGTACCGCTATGGCTGCTGGTTATTCCGGTTATACCAAATCAGTATGCCTATCACTCGGAACTGCCTTTGGCGTAGGCTTTCCGGATAAACCAAACTTCTAAGTTTGTCCCTGACAACATATAGATTATCAGTAAGGAGGAATACATATGACACATAAACAAATAGCATTTGAAACATCATCTAAGAATATTATCAAAAATCTGGAAAAAAGAGGGATGAAGGGCTATTTCTTTGAAAATTCCGCTGCCTGTGTAGAGGCTATTATTGAATCAATACCTGAGAACAGCAGTATTGCCTGGGGTGGAAGTGAGACGATACAAGAAATCGGTCTTATGAGTCGTATTTTAGACGAAAATTATACATTAATAGATAGACAGACCGCTGCCTCTCCTGAAGAAAAGCGCAGATTATACGCACAAACTGTTTTGTCGGACTATTTCTTAATGAGTTCAAATGCCATTACATTGCACGGCGAATTAATCAATATTGATGGTACCGGTAATCGTGTTGCCTGTTTGATTCATGGTCCAGAAAATGTAATAGTAATTGCGGGAATGAATAAAATAGTTTCAGATGTACCGACTGGAATCCAGCGTGTGCGCAACTTCGCTTCTCCCCCGAATGCTGTAAGGCTGAATCGTCAAACACCATGTAATGCAACCGGTCAATGTGGCGACTGCCTCTCCCCTGACTGCATGTGCAATCAGATTGTCATTACCAGACATTGCGGTATCAACGGTAGGATTAAAGTGTATCTTGTTGCTGAAGAATTGGGGTATTAAATCTTTTATGAAATTAAGTCTTTAGGATCTTTTAAATGTTCCGCTTGGTTAATAAAAATATACCATGCGGAATATTTTATTTGAGATATCATAAAATAAAAGAGACAGCCGCAGCCATCTCCCTAAATATGTATTAAAATACTAATCCAGTTATTTTTTTAATTAATTCCATAACACCTGCTGTTGCTACATGACATAATATGTTGTTTTTAAATTTATCTTTATTATCCTCCAAAACTTTTCTCAGTTCACTCCTATCCCCTGTTCGTAATTTGGTACTGTGCGGATTTTAATAAAATATACTCATATGAATCTTTATTTACCTTACTTGGTAATTCATGAAAAATTCTTCCTATTTCTTCCCAATCCGCAGTATTTACAGCATTATTTTCATAGTTAATATTTCCTACATTACTGCCACTAAAGGAATTATTATTCCCCATTGCTATATTACCCGTATTATTTACTGTTGACATATTATCTACCTCTATCTGATTCTCAATTGTGCAATCTTTAAAATTAATACTATATCTTGCACTTCTATCTTTAAAACATTCAGTTATTGCTTGTTCGGCGGCAATAAGAAACTTTTTATCATAACATGAGAATAACATCATGCTTCCTGAATTAAGATATATGGCTAAAAATTCTCCTAGCTCATTATTAAATTCATAAACTCTATAAAGAATACCTACGCATATTATAATTGCTACTAATCCGCTAAAAAAAAACCAAGGTTCGTCATTAAGCAATAACTTATAATTACGTATAATTCAACAAAAAATATCCCCATATGTCACCACTAATACAGTGCTTCATTTTTATAATCTACTCTGATATAATTAAGGAAATCAGTAATTGCTACTATTAAAAGAACTCGAGAGGTGAATGTATGGAAAAGTGGTTATATGCTATGTTTATAGAAAAAAATAAATCATATAATAGAGTTACCAAAGCTGTGATTGAAAGACACGTTGAGAATCTCCGAAATCTGGATGACAGTGGTCACTTAGAATTCTGTGGGGTATTTAAAGGATATCCTGGTGTCGCTGGCATGGTTATACTTAAAGCCCAAAGTTATGAAGAGGCCGAAGAGCTTTGTAAATTGGAACCGCTTGTTGTTGAGGGTTATGCTACATATAAGCTTAAGGCTTTACAAGTGGCGAACAGGGATAATAACTATTTGCTGTAATGGCTACTAAATCAGATATTCTGAATAAGTACCTCCATGTAGTCGGAAATTAGACTGGTTAGCTTTTCCCAATCATATTCTTGGACTGGAAATATAGAAGTGCTTGAAAAAGCGGCATTTCGTACAGGCAGAGATATTCCCGTATCCCATTCATGGTTAAAAGGGATTAGCTTTAGCTGGATGGTATCTAATGCATTAGCAATCGTGTCGTTAACCATAAGTTTATAACTTTTCAAAGCCCAATCTGCGCCGCCACCATGCGATATTACACCAGTTGCCTTGCTGTAAACCTCAGATTTATACGAATTATCAGCACCCCAATGAAGAAAGGTGATTTGCTCCATTTTTTCGAGTAAAGCGGCAAGTTTAGCTGGTATAGGGGCATAGTGTGGTGAGACAATTAGAAGCAAATCGCACTCAATGATTCGAGTGTAGATGTCGTTAAAGTCATCATTTAATGAACAGCGATGAGAGTCCCAGCATTTGCCGCACCCAATACAGGGCAACAATGAACTGTTTTTTAGTTCCAAAACGTAATGCTTTGCTTCTACACCTCTATCCTGCAATGCATTCTTAGCAATCTCGCAAATTCTGTATGATGTGCTACTTTCACTTTTTGTGCTGATCATATTAGAAGCAGAAATGTAGAGAATGTTCATAATTCAGAACTTCCTTTCTATGGTATGTATAAAAATATAAATTTGAACGGAAATAAGAATCCACAGCCTACCAAACATTCTTATGAATTCTTTCAGTTATAGAGTATTCTTTTTGCTCCACGTATGAAGCATCTGTACTCGCTTTTCCCACAGCTATAAAACAAGGCATAAGGTAATCCTCCGGGAAATTTAAAACTTTTCTTGCCCAGTCACCCTCATCTCCTAAGGGAATACGTAAAGCAGAGGCATATCCCTCAGCAGTTATTGCTAGAAACATATTCTCAAGGCAGCACCAAATGGATGCAAAACCATTCAAATGAGAAAGATTTTTAGGCTGCAATATATCTGTCTTTTGCTTAAATAGTGGAACAATCACGCAAGCTGCCTCTGCTAGCATTTGATACTGTTTTGGAATTGCATCTTTATAGGCATTTTGTTGACAAGTATCGTTTAAGTTCCAGTCTCGTAATATGGCATTAACTTCCTCATCAGATATTTTCTTATGTATTTTATTGATTAATTTGAGGACAGTATTCTTATCCTTTATAACAATAAAATGCCAGTCTCTCATATGGTCATTTGTAGGTGCCTTCATGCCAGCTGAAATAATTCTTTCTATTATTTCAGCATCTAAAGGCTCATTTTCAAAATCTCTAATTGTTCGTCTTAAATTAACTACATCATAAAAATCTCTCATAATGCTACCTCCCTAAATTTAAATGCATTAGTAATCTTATTTACAAATTATCCGCCAATCATTACACCGACGCTTCCATGCAATGCAATGCGGATTATGCCGCAAATAATCAAATGAATAGGATAGTAAACGTAAAAGAAATATTTCATTCCTTTCCAGTTTCCCCGCTCTCCGTTATACATTTTCAGCAGTGGAATTGTAAGTGCCACAAACATCTGTATGATACCATATACAGGATTTATAAAAATAACGTACACAATAGCATACATGGACACGCAAACCAGCATTCCTGTCATCTGCTTTTTAAAATTGCCCCGGTTTGTACCAATATGTAATATTGCCAAAACAGCAATGCAGCTCCAATCAGAGCAGAAAGTAATAATAGTAATAATTATAATCAGAATCCTTTTTTGCCATGGATTCAACTTGGGGTTATCAACTATCACCAATGCTATAAGTCCCCAAAATAAAGACCATATCACACTTGTTTGATTGAATACTGAGGTTTGAAATGGAATAAAAGGGATTCCAAACGCAAAATTATACGCAAAATGGCTAATAATTGCAAAGACAAACAATCTAAAAGCGTATTTTCTCAAATTGTGTGTGTAATGATAACCTTCTGCGATAAAGAACCAAAATATAGGGGCTGCTAATCTTCCAATGATATGTAGCAAAATTATCCACCAATCGGTTGGGTAATTTGGATATATAACACTTACTAAATGGTCAATTGTCATTGCGGTCATTGATATAGCTTTTAATTGGTTTCCATTCAAAGATTTTTGTTCCAATAGCTTTTCCTCCTAAGACACGTTGAGAATTAGAATTTTCTTTGCACCATTATTTTATTAACTATAATTACTAAAATACTTGTCTTTTGTAACAACTGGAATAATAAATATCAGTAATTGAGCCACTACTGTAATCAGCATATCGTTAATATCAAAAGGGCTGCCTAGGAACATATCATGTATAATTTCAGAAACCAGAGCTAGGAAGATAATTGATACGCAAATACAAAAGTGTATTTTAACTGTAATACTTCTTTTTAAAATAAAAAGTACCACCCATTTTGCAAACATAGTTATTCCCCATGCCGCCGCTAAATTAGGAAGTATACCAAGCAAAAATAAATATAAACCATTATTAGTCAAAGATATTCCTCTTAACAAATTAGTAGCTACCCATAAAAACATCCCTGTATACCCCAAAATCTCTACGCTTCCAATCTTTATTTTTTTCATTTGAATCAATACCTTTCTTATACTTAAGTTTCTTCAGACTATAATTTCCATACCGTCATAAGCAAACGAAATATTATCAAGTTTCTTCTCTAACTCACTGTAATAACCGTATGATTTCCCCCACATTTCGTCAATATGTGTAACTATAACTTTTTTAATTCTGTAATAGTTTTTCATTTCGATAATTTCATCCAAAGTAAATATTTCATCTTTAAAAGGTGCGTCTTTAAGCTTTGTTCCATCGTTTAATATGCCGTCATCGGAAACTAAACTGATAATTAAAACATCTGCGTCAAAGTACATATCATTATGTGTAAAAGGCTTCGGATTACAGCAAGCGTATATGACTTTTTTCTCATTCTCTCTGATCACATAGAAGGTTATATTCCTGTTTCGGTTGTTGTTAATCAAATCAATATCAAAATTATTTATCTTTATATGCGAAGTTTCATGAACAGAAATACAACGCAGAATATCCCCGTAATATTTAAGGCAATCGAGGTTCATCCTGTTAATATCTTCAATCACTTCGGGTAACGCATAAAAGTCTATCGGTGAATTTTTATCCGCGATAAAATCATAGCCAATTTTTTCGACAATTCTAATACCTTTAACATGGTCGGGGTCACAGTGAGAAATTGAAAGATGCCTTACTTCTGATATATTTTGCCTGGCTTCTTCACATATTTTGCATTTACAAAATGAACTTGGAATAATTGACATACCGCCACTACCAATAATTTTTAATTTCAAATTATCACACCGCCTTATTAAAATATTAGAATATATTAGTAATATATAAATAATCTACAATTATTACTACTTAAGAACATTCTGATTATAAAGAGAATACATGAAATTCTACTAACTATCAATATTAAATTCCATTTTTTGAAACAACCTTTTGTGCTATTATTAAATATAATGGTAATAAAATTGTGTGTTTTATTTAGTTGGGTGGAGGTAAAAGATGAGTAGGAAACCGTTTATTTTCAAAAGAAAAGCATTCATTGCAATGTTCATTGGCATATTTATTTTATCTGGCTGCGGACAAATTCGTGAAACCAATACGAAATTTGTGGAAACTGGAGATAAAGCGAAAGATGGTGAAAATAATGAACCATCTGAAAATTTAACAAAGCCACTTGAGATTCCCATAAATAGTAAAGCGGAAGATATTCATTATTACAGTGAGGACGATATTGATCTATCGAGATCTGTGCATCGCTGCGTATCCGATGAGAAAAATATATACCTTGTTTATAATGAGCCGGATTTATATGTCATGCCGATAGGCACAGATGAGCATAGCCCAGCGAATATTGATAATCCGGAAAGGATGGATGTTTGCAATATTGCCCGTGATACTTATGGAAGAATTCACCTGCTCATGGCGGACCGGGATAATGAGGAGTGGTTAATCTGGCGGCTTGATGAAAGCTATCAGGTTAACAAAACGATTGACATTTCCGCATATTTTGAAACAAAACATATGCCGCTTTGGTTTCTGATTGATAAAGATGGTAATTATTATTTCCAGTGGGTTCTGGATAGGAATGGAATAATCGTTGACAGTGAAGGTGTACTTAAGCACAAATTTACACCAGAGTCACTTGGAATAAGCGGGATATATGAAGCTGCAGTTGGAAAGGATGGTCAGATCTATCTTGTTTATACTAATTCGGATGTGAAGGAAATTGGTAAGCTAGATGTGGAGAAATGCTTAATAGAAAACGAAAACCCAGCTCTTTATTTTACGGACAAAGAAATTTTTAATGCTATGTACAGTGGCACAGATACAAATCTTTTGCTATTTAGCCCAACCAGTGGAGTTTGGGCTTATGATAATGAAAATGGAATCATGGAAAACCGTGTACCATTATCTGACATTGATATTGGTTTCGATGCGGAATTCTGGTCTCTCACACTTTTGCCTGATGGTCGGCTGCTTCTGTTGGGAGATACTGTAAATGATCCTGAAGATGATGTTGATGACGAAAGCATTAATCATTTGCTTCTTAAATATATTCCGGTGGGTAAATAAGGATAAGGTGTTTTTCTGTAGAATGTTGACAACAGTGGCCGGAATCGAACCGGCCGCCTGCGTTCACAGTCCCCAAAGGACATAATACTATAAAAAATCCCGAATATCTTTTGCAAGTTTTTCCTCAAGATTAATTAGCCGCTTCGTTATATCTTTGGATTTTTCATCAGCCGCCTTATATTGATTGAGATACCTGTTAAGTGACTTTACACCCATATTACACCCATCTGTTATCAAATCAGCAATTGTTTTATCTGATTCATTTAATACCAGCTTCATATTTGTTTTCATCCATGACATTCCCTTTGCCATTGGATTAGGCTCTTTGCCTTCGTCATGAAATTCATCTAACAAATTTTGTATTTCATCTTTTAATTTTTCATGTTCATCTTTACAATCAATAAGATGCTTTTTAAAATTATTATCTGAAGTATAATCCAACACCTCATCAATGGATGAAACTCCCATTTTTATACCTGCATCACATTCACGCAGCAGTTTTATAGTATCTGATTCTATCATAGTTTCATTCAACTCCTTATTTTATTTTATAAAATAAGTATGTCTATTTTTATTACTTATATCCCCTTATGAATTGTAAACTACCCAACACATGATTAAATTGGAATATCTTTACCTCTCCTGTTATGAAGTGACCTCTTGTCAAGTGTTAATTTGAAGAAATCACTCTTTT
>CAYXCV010000029.1:17762-25120 GCA_964463365.1 uncultured Kineothrix sp. | reverse complement strand
TTACAATATCTCCCTGAGTGGTTTCCAGCTGTCCGGATAAAATTTTAAGAAATGTAGATTTGCCGGCACCGTTTGCACCGATTAATCCGTAACAGTTTCCCTCGGTAAATTTAATATTAACGTCTTCAAATAACGCTTTTTTTCCAATACGCAGTGTTACATTATTTGCACTAATCATCGTTATAACCTTTCCTTAATGTATTACTTTCATGAATGTTTACTTTCATGAATATATTTAATTTCATGATTATTATATATCATCCTTTCTTATTGTACAGAAAATCAGGGAATTTGCAAGGACTTCTTTGATGTATTCTCTGTAAACAGGAGTCCGGAATAAGAAATCTGTTCATAGTCAATTTACAATATTATTTACAGTGGTATAATATAAATATTATAAATTGCGATTAAATAAATCAAAAATACTAATAGTAATAGGAAAGATAAAGTTATGAATTACATTAAGAAGGAGCATGGAGCAAAATGACAGTAATTGTTAGCATCGTTTTAGTAATATTAGTTTTATATTTATTTGCAATCATGCCGAGAATGATAAATAAACCCGATAGAACCCCTTTTTTGGAAGTCTTTTATGCCCATAGAGGACTTCATGATAACAAAACAAACGCACCGGAAAACTCTATGAAAGCATTTGAAATGGCGGTGAACACAGGCTATGGGATTGAACTGGATGTTCAGCTTTCCAAAGATAAAGTTCCGATTATCTTTCATGATAGTAACTTAAAAAGAGTATGTGGCATAGAAGGTAAAGTATGCGATTATACTTATAAAGAATTACAAAATTTTTTTATATATGATTCCGAGGAAAGGATACCCAGACTGGAAGATTTTCTTAAAATGGTAGATGGAAAAGTCCCTTTGATTATAGAATTTAAAACAGAATCTACAGATATATCGGTTTGCTCTTATGCGGATCATCTTTTAAAAGACTATCAGGGTGCTTACTGCATAGAATCTTTCAATCCCCTGGTGTTGTATTGGTATAAGAAAAAACGAAATTATATTATGAGAGGTCAGCTTTCAGATGCATTTTTGCAAGAAGAGGGTGTAAGGGGGTTTTTGTATTTTGCACTGGAACATATGCTCTTAAATTTTATAACGAAACCGGATTTTATTGCTTATAATCATAAGTACTACTGGACATTATCCAGACAAATTTGCAGAAAAGTTTACAAGAATCTAGCAGTAGCCTGGACAATTACAAGTCAAAAGGAGTTGGATGCAAGAAAAAAGGATTTTGATTTATTTATTTTTGAAAGTTTTATGCCCGATCATAATATTAATAGGAGAGATAGTATATGAGTAATGAACTGCCTTCCGGCAATATTCATGTTAGATTTGATCAGACAACAGATGAATATAAAGCAGATGACGGTACTGTGCTGCTTACAGTAAATAAAACAATTCCAATAGTAACAACTCAGAGTGAAGCGGTATCCAATGCAATCAATGAATATGTTAAGAATTATAATGTTATGGGTGTTTCTACAGATGAAGCTTTAAAATGGGCTCAGTCCGACTATAAGAATAGGGGTAAAGCTAATTGGGATCAAGGATATATGATGGAAATTGTATACTCTTTGGAAAGAAATGACCCTGCGGTTTTAAGCTTTATTATAAATGCCGAATCTAATATGGGAGGGACACATCCAAGTGAATATCGTGCCGCATTAAACTTTGATTCACAAACAGGCAAACGGCTGCGGCTGGCAGATGTGATTACAACAGAAGAAAAGGCGGCAGTGAAGGCAATTCAGGCAGCAATCTTAGAGCAGACCAGGCAGGAGAAATATAAGGATATGCTTTTTAAAGGTTATGAAGAGAGCATTGATGATTTACTCACTGAGGATAGCTGGTATCTTGGCAAAGAAGGTCTGCATATCATAGGCAATGAATATATCATATCACCATATGCAGCAGGGATATTAGACTTTTTTATACCATATAACAGAGCAGATTTTATAAAAGAAGAGTATATGCTGTAATATGTTGTAAAGATTTAGTTAAGATATTCAGTATAGTCAGATTATATATAAAAAAACTGTGCATTTTTTAGGATGTATGCTATAATAAACTAGCAATTATCAGACGACTTATTGAACATTTTATACCATGCCATGAATGCGAGTTGGTTATGGTATATTACGTCTGTAAGTAATAAAAATATCATAAGGGAGAAGATGAGAATGGCGAAATGGGTGTATTTATTTAACGAAGGAAGTGCACAAATGCGGGACCTTCTAGGTGGAAAAGGAGCTAATCTTGCAGAAATGACACTGCTTGGTCTTCCGATTCCACAAGGATTCACAGTAACTACAGAGGCTTGTACAGATTATTATCGGCAGGGAAAAATGATATCTCCTGAAATCGAGGCACAGATATTTGATGCCTTGGAGAAACTGGAAGAAGAGCAGGGGAAACGTTTTGGCGATACGGAAAATCCATTATTGGTATCAGTTCGTTCGGGAGCAAGAGCTTCCATGCCCGGAATGATGGACACAATCTTGAATCTTGGTTTAACAGATGCAGCGGTGGAAGGGTTTGCTAAGAAAACCGGAAATGCCCGCTTCGCATACGATTCTTATCGTAGGTTTATTCAGATGTTCTCAGATGTAGTAATGGAAATACCCAAGACCTACTTTGAGAAAGTTTTAGAGGAAACAAAAGAAAAGAAAAATATAGTTTTTGATAATGAATTAACTGCAGAAGACTTACAAGGAGTAATCAGCAGCTATAAACAAATATATAAAAAAGAAATAGGGGAAGACTTCCCGCAAGAACCAAAGGTACAGCTTATGCAGGCTATTAAAGCGGTATTCCGATCCTGGGATAATGACCGTGCTATCGTGTACCGTCGTATGAATGACATTCCGGGTGATTGGGGAACCGCAGTAAATGTACAAGCTATGGTATTTGGTAATATGGGCAATACTTCCGGAACCGGAGTAGCATTTACACGCAATCCTTCTACCGGTGGAAAAGGAATTTATGGAGAATATTTAATTAATGCTCAAGGTGAAGATGTAGTGGCTGGAATACGTACTCCTCAGCCTATCACAAAACTGCAGGAAGAGCTTCCGGAGTGTTATGCACAATTTTTGGAGACAGCAAACAAGTTAGAAACACATTATCGTGATATGCAGGATATGGAGTTTACGATTGAGGATGGCACTCTCTACTTCTTACAGACAAGAAGCGGAAAAAGAACGGCAGGGGCAGCTCTTCAGATAGCATGTGACCTTGTGGATGAGGGTATGATTACCCCTAAGGAAGCAGTTCTGAGAATAGAAGCGAAAGCATTAGACCAGATGCTCCATCCTAATTTTGATGAAGAAGCACTTAAAAATGGAGAGTTAATCGGACAGGCACTTCCGGCTTCTCCGGGTGCGGCAGCAGGAAAAGTATATTTCCATGCAGAGGATGCAGTACAGGCTGAGGAGCGTGGTGAGAGAGTTATTTTGGTAAGAATGGAAACTTCGCCGGATGATATTGAGGGCATGCATGCAGCAAAAGGTATTCTTACGGGACGCGGAGGAATGACTTCTCATGCGGCAGTTGTAGCACGCGGAATGGGAACCTGTTGTGTATCCGGCTGCAGCGAGGTTACGATTAATGAAGAAAATAAGACTTTTACACTGGGCGGACATCTGTTCAACGAAGGTGATTATATTTCATTGGATGGCTCCACAGGAAACATATATAAAGGTGATATAAAGACGGTAGAGGCAGGGATTACCGGCAATTTCCTAAGAATTATGGCATGGGCGGATGAATTCCGTACTCTGAAGGTAAGAACCAATGCCGATACACCTCAGGATGCTATCAATGCACTGAAATTAGGTGCGGAGGGAATTGGTCTTTGTCGTACAGAGCATATGTTCTTTGAGCAGGATCGTATTCCAAAGATTCGTAAGATGATTCTATCCGAAACTGTAGAAGCAAGAGAAGAAGCATTGGCAGATTTAATTCCTATTCAAAAGGGAGATTTCAAAGGAATATTCGAAGTAATGGAAGGCAGACCGGTGACGATTCGCTTCTTAGATCCGCCACTTCATGAATTCGTGCCGACAGAAGAAAAAGATATTGAGCAATTGGCTATAGATATGAAACTGAGCGTTGAAGAAGTAAAGGCTGTTTGTGATAACCTTCATGAATTCAACCCTATGATGGGACATAGAGGATGCCGTTTGGCTGTAACCTATCCTGAGATTGCAAAGATGCAGACCAGAGCTATTATGGAAGCAGCAATAGAAGTGTCGGAAGAAAAAGGCTATCAAATCATACCAGAAATGATGATTCCATTGGTAGGAGATAAGAAAGAGCTGAAATTTGTAAAGGATATAGTAGTTGAGACTGCTGAGATAGTGAAGAAAGAAAAAGGCTCGGATATTGAATATCAAATAGGTACTATGCTGGAAATTCCAAGAGCAGCTCTTCTTGCAGATGAGGTTGCGGAAGAAGCGGAGTTCTTCTCATTCGGAACCAATGACTTGACACAGATGACATTCGGCTTCTCAAGAGACGATGCAGGCAAGTTCTTATCAGCTTACTATAAGAGTAAAATATATGAATCTGACCCGTTTGCAAGACTGGATCAGAATGGTGTAGGTCAGTTAGTAAAGATGGCGGCAGAGAAAGGACGCAGTACTCGTCCTAACTTGAAACTGGGCATCTGCGGTGAACATGGCGGTGATCCATCATCGGTGGAATTCTGTCATAAGGTTGGACTTGATTATGTGTCTTGTTCTCCTTACCGTGTACCGATTGCTAAACTGGCAGCAGCACAGGCAGCAATTAATAATAATTAAATGATTGAAGTTTATACTTAGAATTTAGCAGGTGTATCATAAAAGTGGTACACCTGCTTTTGTCATATTTTATTTACATATATTGCTTCATAAAATGGCAGAATAATGATATTTAAAGGCAGTAGTATGATATTTATTCAGTTAAAATTGCAGTATAATAACATTTGTAATGATAAACTCTTTTATAAAAATGGAGGGTATGCAATGATTAAACTGAATATTATAAATATGGACAATTTTTTACAGACAGTGGATGAGTGTGAAGGAGCAGTTAACCTTTTGCACCCAGATGGGAGAAAAGAGAACATTAATAAGCAGTATGGAACTCAGAGTGAATTAGTGGAAAAATATAGAGAAAACAAAAATTATTTACAACTTTCACTCGATATTCCTACCCCAAGAGATTATATGAGCATTGTGTTTTTTTCTATTGGCGACTGCTGAAATGGGAAATACCTTTTGCAATTACTTTTTATACTGTATAATAAAAGCAGTTTAAAATAGAAATGCAGGTGAAGGATAAATGGAACAGATGTCGTTGTTTGACAGAGAGATTTCGCAGCCGCTTGCAGCACGCCTTCGTCCTCAGACGATAGATGAATATGTGGGGCAGACACATTTATTAGGGCAGGGAAAAGTGCTTCGGCGGCTGATTGAGAGTGATCAGGTATCTTCCATGATATTTTGGGGACCGCCGGGGGTTGGTAAAACAACTCTTGCACGGATTATAGCTAACCGCACAAAAGCTGCATTCATTGATTTCTCCGCAGTTAACAGCGGAATCAAAGAAATAAGGGAAGTAATGCAAAGGGCGGAGGATAATCGGAGATACGGAGAAAGAACCATCGTTTTTGTGGATGAGATTCATCGTTTTAATAAAGCACAGCAGGATGCTTTTCTGCCGTTTGTGGAAAAGGGAAGTATTATTTTAATCGGAGCAACAACAGAGAATCCATCGTTTGAAATAAACAGTGCTCTGCTGTCGCGATGCAAAGTGTTTGTACTTCAGGCATTACAAGCCGGAGAATTAACTACTTTGCTGACAAGGGCTCTGAAAGATAAGAGAGCGTTTGGAAATCAGACAATACGTATTACAGACGATATGCTGGACATAATAGCTGCTTTTGCAAATGGAGATGCAAGGGTAGCTTTGTCTACGCTTGAAATGGTTGTTTTGAACGGCAATCTGGACAGTGATGGTGTCATTACGGTTACCCGGGAAATATTGGAACAGTGTATTTCCAAGAAATCATTGTTGTATGACAAGAAAGGCGAAGAGCATTATAACCTTATATCTGCTCTTCATAAATCCATGCGTAATTCTGCCCCGGATGCGGCTGTCTATTGGTTGGCAAGAATGTTGGAGGCGGGTGAAGATCCCCTGTATGTTGCCCGGCGAATCATAAGGTTTGCCAGTGAGGATATAGGACTGGCAGATCCGAATGCACTGATAGTTGCAACCGCAGCCTATCAGGCCTGCCATTATCTGGGAATGCCGGAATGCAATGTGAATTTGACTGAGGCCGTTGTGTATATGACAATGGCTCCCAAATCAAACTCATTATATGTTGCTTATGAAAGGGCAAAGACAGATGCAATACAACAGATTGCAGAGCCGGTTCCATTGGTAATTCGAAATGCACCTACACGGCTGATGGAAGAGCTTAATTATGGGAGAGACTATCAGTACGCACATGATACGAAGGAGAAACTGACTGATATGAGATGTCTGCCGGATTCGCTTATGGGAAAAGAATATTATATACCAACGGAGCAAGGGCAGGAGGACAAGATTAAAGATCGCTTAGAGCAGATAAAAAAGTGGAAAAAAGAGCATAAATAAAATATACGAGGAGTAAGTGACATGTTAAAAAAACACAAAGATATATTGGTTGTTATAGGCAGCGGGATTGCAAATGCCAACACAGATACTTTGGCAGAGAGATTTATGAATGGTGCCATTGAAGCAGACCATACTGTATCTAAGGTATTTTTGGGTGATGCAAACATATCTCCTTGCAACGGCTGCAATGCTTGCCAGCACAGCAATCCATGCGTGATTCATGATGATATGCAAGCGCTCTACCCATTATTTAACAAATGCGATGTGCTTGTGCTCGCATCACCTTTGTATTTTTGGACTGTCAGCGCCAGAACCAAAGCATTTGTTGAGCGGTTGTATGCTGCTGTGCAGTCAGAACCCGGTCTATACACCAAAACTGTGGGAAAAGAATGCGCTTTATTGATGACGGCTGCGGAAAATTCGTTCAATGCTTTTGAAAATGCAGTGGGCTTTTATAGGCTCACATCCAATTACCTTGGTTGGATAGACAAAGGCATGGTACTTGCCGGGGGATGTGGGGGCACGGATGCACCACGAAAGATACCGGAAAAATATTTAAATGCAGCGTATATGTTAGGAAAAAACCTTTGATAAGGTTAAAAAGTATACTTGAATCATAATAACAATGCAGTAAAGGATGATGAAAACACATGAAGCGAATATTAATAATTGAAGATGATGTAGCC
>CAYXCV010000029.1:0-17662 GCA_964463365.1 uncultured Kineothrix sp. | reverse complement strand
TAAAGGATGATGAAAACACATGAAGCGAATATTAATAATTGAAGATGATGTAGCCCTTAGTTCAGGTTTGCGCTTTGACTTAGAAGAGGAAAATTATCTTATCAATGCTGCTTATTCCGCAAAACAAGCATTGGAACTTATAAGTCAAAAAGATTATGATTTACTTATTTTAGATGTAAACTTGCCGGATGAAAACGGTTTTGAGCTTTGTCAAAAGATTAAGATGCAAAAGGATATACCGGTTATTTTTCTTACAGCCTGTGATTTAGAAAACGACCAAATACAGGCATTTGACTTAGGTGCTGATGATTACATTACCAAACCGTTTAGTATGACGTTATTACGCAAGCGGGTAGCAGCCGTATTGAAACGCTCGGCGCGTGATATAAGAAACATTTATGATGATGGTTATTTAATAATAGACTTTGATAAATTAACTGCAAGTGTAGATCATGAAATGATTGCCCTCACGCCTATGGAGTATAAATTATTAAAGCTCTTTACCGCGAATATAGGTACTGTATTAACAAGGCAGATTGTATTGGAAAAAATATGGGATAACGACGGTAATTTTGTTGACGAACATGCGTTGACAGTAAATATAAACCGCTTACGTTCTAAAATAGAAAAGAGCAACAGAAAATATATCAAAACAATTTATGGTATGGGTTATAAGTGGGTAGGTGAAAAAACATGAGCCGCAAGCTATCTTCAAAAAACCTTTATACGGTTTTACTTATATCGTCATTTATTATATTTATCGCATTTATAACTACAGTATTTTGCATGAATATATCTATGGCGATGCGTTTGTTGCTATTATTATTTGCTATGATTTTTTTCACGTTAGAAATAATAACATATTGCTTTTTTCGCAGGATGATTTCTGAGTACACGAATGATTTAAGTACATGTCTTGATAAAATGATAAATGGGGAAGATGATATTTATTATTTATTAAATGAAGAAACTTTAATATCAAAATTGCAAGTTAAATTAAAGCGGCTATATGAAATCATGCAAAATCATAATAAGCAGAGCATGGAAGAAAAAGAAGAAATAAAAAGTTTAGTATCGGATATCTCGCATCAAGTCAAAACACCTATAGCTAACATTAAAATGTATAACGACATTTTACAGTACAGACCAATATCGCCGGGGCAACAACGTGATTTCTTGCAGGCTATGGCTGCACAAATTGACAAGTTGGATTTTCTAATGCAATCCATGGTGAAAATGTCCCGTTTGGAAACGGGAATATTTGCCGTGCAACCCAAATTATCATTTATCTATGCTACAATCGCGCAAGCTCTTAGCGGTGTAGAGCCGCAAGCTGAAAGTAAAGATATTCATATTTTAGTACAATGCGAAGAAACGCTACAAGTCGTACATGATAAAAAATGGACTGCGGAAGCTCTCTTTAATATATTGGATAACGCTGTTAAATACACACCTTTCGGTGGTCAAATCGAGATTTCTGTTAACCGCCGGGAAATATACACTAAGATTGATATTGCGGATACGGGCAAAGGTATTCCCGAAAAAAACCATGCAGCTATATTTAAGCGGTTTTATCGTGAGCCGGATGTTCATAACCAAGATGGTGTGGGCATTGGGCTATATCTTGCACGAAAAATTATAAATATGCAGGGCGGCTATATTAAAGTGAAGTCGGAGCAGAACCATGGTGCAGTATTTTCGGTATTTCTTCCTAATTGACGATACAATACAAAATGAAATGTCTCAAAGCTGTTATATTTTTGTGAGGGTTATGAGATATTTGTTTTGTATGATATGTGTATTAAATGAAAGTAGGTGGAATATTTTGAGTGCTATACTGCAAACAACAGACTTGAAAAAGTATTACGGTGAAAAGGAAAATATTGTAAAAGCTATTGACGGTGTAAATCTTTCAATAGCGAATGGTGAATTTGTCGCTATTATTGGCACTTCCGGCAGCGGTAAATCAACCTTGCTGCACATGATGGGCGGTTTGGATAACCCCACATCCGGAAGAGTCCGCATTGGCAACTCCGAACTGGCGAAAATGACAGCCGACCAATTAACAATTTTCCGTCGGCGGCATATTGGATTTGTATTTCAAAATTATAATCTTGTTTCCATGTTGAACGTATATGAAAATATTATATTGCCGCTTCGTTTGGACGGAAACAGACCGGATGATGATTATGTGAATAACATAATTTCCCTGCTACATTTAGAGGATAAGGTGAATGATTTACCTCATACCCTTTCTGGCGGGCAGCAACAGCGCGTTGCAATAGCACGAGCACTTGTTACAAAACCGGCCATAATTTTAGCGGATGAACCTACCGGCAACCTTGATAGTCGCACAAGTCAAGATGTACTCGGACTTTTACAAGCATCAAACAAGAAATTCAATCAGACTATGGTAATTATCACCCATAATAATGAAATCGCCCAGCTTGCCGACAGGATTATCCGGCTTGAAGATGGGCGTATTGTGGAATAGGGGGTGATTGTATGTTGCAAAATAACAATGGTCGTGTCATTTGGCATCTTGCTAAAAACAGTCTGACGGCTAATAAGTTGCGAAACCGTTTCATGGGAATAGTAATTATAATGTCTGCATTTCTGCTTAGTTTTTCATCTACATTCGGCTTTAATGCTTATTTGGATGTAAAATACAGATTGCAGAGTATGAATATTGATAGTAGCGGCAATTTATCGGAGATGTCTATAACTATAATTGTTATTGCCGTTATCATTTTCTTAGCCTGTGTGTTAGCTGTATACAATATTTTTTATATCTCGATTATGCAGAGAACAAGCGAATATGGACAGTTACGCGCTATCGGTACGACAACAAGGCAAATCCGAAAAATTGTCTTGCGAGAGGGAATTATACTTTCAGTTCAATATATTCCCTTTGGCATTGTTGTAGGCTGTCTTGCAAGCTACATCATATCACCGGCAGAATGGTATCCGGAACCGAGTATTGCATGCGCTCTTATTTCATGCGGTATCACTTTTTTTGCGGTCATATTCTCTGTTATCAAACCGGCTCGGATGGCTGCATCTGTTTCCCCAATAGAAGCGGTAAAATATACGGGTTACACAAAGAACAAACGAAAAAACAAGAAAACGTCGAAACATTTATCTCCTGTTTCCCTCGGAATGGCAAATGTACTAAACAATAAGAAAAAATTCATCCTCACATTTTTATCCCTGACACTTAGCGGTATACTGTTTATCGGTGCTGCTTCCGTTATGAACGGTGTTAATCCTGCCGAACGTGCCAAAGACTCATTCCTATATGGTGGTGAATATAGAATTACTCTGAATGGAGATTTAATATCATCATCAGTAAAATATAATGACCTACAGATTGACAATCCCCTTTCCGATCATTTGATGGCAGAAATTTTACAAATTGAAGGTATAAACCGCGTGGAAACAAACAAGTACATTCGTTGCTCACTTGCGGGGGATAACCATATAAGCACATCCATATCCAGTACACAACCTCAGTTTATTGACTATTTGATAGCTGGCAGCCTTGATGATACGGGTATTGTTATTAACTGTGCCGCAGTTTACTATGAGAACTTTGGTAAGGTTTACAATGTGGGGGACAATATAAGCCTAATCCTTGCGGATGGAAACAATAGCGTAGAAATGAGCTTTCAGGTGTGTGGCATTATCGACAATAAGAATGATGGCGGCGTTCTCTTTTTACCCCCTCATATCATGGATGATATAATGACTGAGAATAGCAATATCTCTTTTGAAATCCTGTCCGAAAAAGGATATTCCATTGAAACTGCGAATGCTTTAAAATCTCTTATACAAAATGAGGAACGATTGAGCATTGTAATTCTGAATGAGGAAATAGCATATTATAAATCTGTATTTCATACAATTACAGCTGTTCTATATGCTTTCGTTGCTTTTATCGGCATATTTGCCATTGTGAATTTAATCAACACGATTATCACAAATGCATTATCCCGCAAAAAGGAAATCGGAATTATGCAAGCGGTAGGATTGGATAAAAAGCAGTTTCGAATCATGCTACGGATTGAACACGGAGTAATGCTGATAGGCAGCTTCGCTATTTCTCTTTTAGTCGGAGGATATGGCGGTTACAAGTTATGCGATATTATTTCAAATGTCGGAGGTCTTTCTTTTGTGCAATACCAATTCCCTATATGGCAAATTACGGTGTATTGTATGTTGATTATAGCGGTACAAATTATACTTACTGCCTTTCTAGAAAGGTCAATGTCAAAACAAAGCATTGTGGAACGGCTGTATCAGCCGTAAAATATATTTCTATGGGAAATTAAAACTGAAAAATCCGGTAATGCAAGAACACAGTTCTCCCGCATCACCGGATTTTATTCCTCTAAAACCCCTTCAAATTTTATCCTAAAAAGGCTTGCTCGTGACGTAAGGTAATCAATTATAATAATAACAACATTTACATATAATATCTGCAACACAAATGTTGCAGGTTATTTAAAGGAATGGTCGCCAGACTTTGGCAGAATGGAGATTAATATGAGTAAATATAGAGCAATCCCCAAAGGATATATTACGGTGGGCGAACTTGCAAAAAAGATGGGTACTACTGTCCGTACCTTACAATATTATGACAAAGAAGGTTTACTTTTACCATCGGCAGAGAGCGAGGGAGGACGTAGGCTTTATACAGACAAAGATTTTATTAAGCTTTATCAAATACTGTCATTAAAATCTTTAGGATTTTCATTGGATGATATTAAAAATAATATAAATTCTCTTGATACCCCTGCTGAAGTTGTGGAGGCACTCTCCAAACAAGCCGCCGCTATTCGGGAAAAGATGAAGGAGTTGTCGGAGTCATTGACAGCCGTAGAGACATTGCAATCAGAAGTTCAGCAAATGCAGTCTGTGGATTTTAAAAAATATGCAGATATAATTGTAAACATACAAATAAAAAATGAATTCTACTGGATGATCAAGCACTTCGATGATAAGACTCTAGACCATATGCGGAACCGTTTCAGTAAGGATAATGGTTTAGCGATGACGATGATGGAGACTTTTACACGCTTGTATGATGAAGCGATACAGCTTCAAGAAGAAGGTGTGCCGCCCGAAAGTGAGAAAGGTCAAGACCTTGCTGAAGCATTTTGGAATATGATTATTGAATTTACAGGCGGGGACATGAGTATACTGCCCAAACTTATGGAAGCGGAAAGTATTAATAGTCCAGACAATGAATGGGAACAAAAGCAAACCATTGCCAAGCGGTTTATTGAACCTGCCTTAGATGCCTATCTTACGGCACTTAACTATAATCCATTTGAGGAGGGTGACAAATGAGCTATGCAATTCAAGTAAATGGACTGAAGAAAAGCTATGGCAACCATACGGTGCTCAAGGGCTTGGACTTTCATGTGCTGAAAGGTGAAAATTTCGCATTGCTTGGCGTAAATGGTGCCGGTAAAACTACAGCTCTTGAATGTATTGAGGGACTTAGAAAGTACGATAGTGGTAATATCTTTGTAAATGGTAAAATGGGAATTCAACTGCAAACGGCATCACTTCCCGATCATATCAGAGCTATGGAGGCAGTATGGTTGTTTGCAAAATGGAATAAAGTAAAGATTGACAATATAATGCTTGAGGTTCTTGGGGTTAATGAATTTGCCAGAAAGCAATACATAGAACTGTCAACAGGACAAAAGCGGCGTTTACACTTGGCTCTTGCTTTAATCCGCAACCCGGAAATTATATTTTTGGACGAACCTACTGCCGGTCTTGATGTAGAGGGAAGAATACTTCTCCATGAAGAAATCCGCAAACTCAAAGAACGGGGAAAGACAATTATTATGTCCAGCCACGATATGTCAGAAGTTGAAAGCTTGTGTGACCGCATTGCTATACTAAAAGATGGTAATATTGCTTTTATCGGTACTGTGTCGGACTTTAATAAAGAAAAAGTAACCTTGGAACAGCATTTTATGAACATATCAAGGGGGAATTAAGAATGAGCGCAGTTTTATACGGAGTTACATTACAATGGAAACAGGATATACGCAGTAAAACAATGCTAATAACCTGTTATTTACTACCCTTAATGTTTTTTTTCTTTATGGGAGGAATATTTACATCTATTGTGCCGGAATCACGACACACTCTGATACAGTCTATGACCATATTTGGTGTGTCAATGGGGGCACTGGTAGGCTTGCCACCTTCGCTTGTTGAAATATATGGCAGTGATATTAAAAAAGTATATCAAGCTAATGGAGTACCGTTATTTTTAGGAGTAGTTACTAATTTCATATCAGCGTTTCTGCACTTATTAATTATGTGCGTTATCATATATGTTATTGCTCCCATTACTTTTAATGCAACACCTCCAATAAATTTGCCCTTTTATATTGGCTCTCTCATCGCCTTTATCGCTGCAACATTAAGTATCGGATGCATCTTAGGACTGCTGGTAAAAAACATATCGAAGCTTACTATGATTTCACAGATTATTTTTTTGCCGTCAATCATGCTATCAGGAATTATGTTTCCTAGCAATATGTTGCCCAGAGCTCTTGAGTATGCAGGAAGAATATTTCCTGCTACATGGGGATATCGATTGATGACAAACGATGATTTTAATCTTGCTCTATATATTCCTTTAATAATGATTTTTGTTATTTCGGTTATGATATGTGCTTATTTATTGTCAAGAAGTGCAAAAAAATAATAGTAATAAATGTTAGAACTCTCATTATTTTACGAGAGTTCTATTTTTATTTAAAAAGAATGAAACATGACATTATGTCATTTTATCTTGACAAGTTCTTTTTACCGTAATATCATATAAATGACACACAGTCATTTTATTGATTGGAGGAATTAACATGCCAAAGGTTACCGAGGAATATTTAACAGGTAAAAGAAATTTGATTCTTGAATGTACCAACGAAATTTTAATAGAAAAACCTTTATATCAAATAACCATGAGAGATATTATTAAAAAAGCTGGTTTTAGCCAAGGGGCAATTTATCGGTATTATGCAAATATAGATGAAATCTATATAGATTTAATAAATACAAATACTACCTATAATCTATTGGAACAGAAAATTGATACGTTGTTGAAATCGGAACAGCCAGCAAAACCAGTCATTTCAGATTGTATTATTGCGATAGGCGAATACATTGATGAACTTCTAAAATCCGTTGGAGGCAAAACATGCTTCGAGCTATTGGTAACTTACGCATATGATACCGAAAAGAGGAATGCCATATTCCCTAAGTTGAAATTAAAACAAAGTCTTGAATATGCTCAAAGCAAAATAGTGGAATATTTAATGAAAAATATTCATCAAGGAGTTTTACGAACTACAATTCCTATCAATTCAATTATCATGTTTACAGGTATTTCAATAGACGGGATAATGCAGAGCGTAGCTATAAATACTGTAGAAATCGCAGGTGAACAAACCGTCGTAGACGTTTCAGAAATGTTTCAAACTTTAGCAAAGGCTATCATCAGTTTCCTAGAGGAAATAAATTGAGAACTCCACACAGCTATTATGCGGACTTCCGGAAGATAAAGGAGAGCAAAACGATGTTATTAAATGCAAAAAATGGTGTTGTAACATTTGGAGATACAGAGATGGACTATATCTCTTTTGGAAAAGGTAATAAAAATTTGATTATACTCCCGGGCTTGGGTGACGGCTTAACAACAGTAAAAGGAACTGCACTTCCTTTTGCGATGGCATATAGAGAATATGCTGCAAATTATAAAGTCTATGTTTTCAGCAGAAAAAACCGACTAAAAGAAGGATACTCTACAAGGGATATGGCTAAAGACCAAGCGGAAGCTATGAAATTACTAGGCATCTCAAAAGCGGATGTTATGGGTGTATCTCAAGGCGGAATGATTGCACAATACCTTGCCATTGATTATCCGAATTTGGTTCATAAACTTGTATTAGCCGTTACTTTGTCAAAACAGAATGCAACAATACAACAGGTCGTTAATAGTTGGATTGAAATGGCGGAGCGTGGAGATTACAAGAGCATAATAACTGATACAGCTGAAAAATCTTATTCAGAGCGGTATCTAAAAAGGCATCGTTTTCTTTACCCGCTTTTAGGTAGAATAGGAAAACCAAAAGATTTCAGTAGATTTCTAATACAAGCTAATTCCTGTATGCATCATAATGCCTATCATGAACTAGACAAGATAGAGTGTCCCACATTAATCGTGGGTGGTGATAATGACAAGATTGTAGCATCACAGTCCTCTGTAGAGATAGCAGAAAGAATTGTAGGCAGCGAATTATTTATGTATCAAGGTTTGGGACATGCGACATATGAAGAGGCTAAGGACTTTAATACTCGAATTCTTAATTTTCTGATGATTAGCGTGAGAAGAAATTCTAAGGTGCCAAAGAACGTCACCTAAGAATTTCTAAATCTCACGCGGAAGAATGCAAAGGACGCATTCTTCACATTGATTGGATAGAACTTTCACTATTTTGCGAGAGTTCTATTTTTATTTTATATAAATGCAGAATGGAAAAATATTCACAAGGTACCTTGACATTATTTTTATAAAGAAGTAAAATAGAGAAAATTTGTCCGAGGTGATGGGGATATGCAAAAGGAAAAGAAAGATAATGAAATAAATAAAAAAGTGATTCGAGATTTAAGAGGCTGCGGACATTTTCTGCATTATAAAATGGGAGGGAAAGCAGGGCGTCATCGCATCTTTCATATACTTTTAGAGCGGGATGAACTGCAGCAAAGAGAGCTGCAGGAAATATTAGGAATTCAGTCAGGCTCTCTTAGTGAGATTCTCCTTAAGATAGAAGCGGATGGCGATATTGAGAAGACAAAGTGTGAGAAGGATAGACGTAATTATAATTTGAAATTGACCCCAAAGGGAATTGAGAAAGCGATACGGATGGAGCATGCATATGAAGAAAAAGTGGAGCAATTGTTAAGCTGCTTTACGATGAAACAGACAGAAGATTTGCTGAAAATGCTGGATGTGCTTTTAGAACATTGGAATACTATAGATGATATGGGTATGATGGATGTTTCTGAGAACGAAAATCATACGAACGGAAGAAAGAGGTAGAAGTAAATGATAAAAGAGTTGAAAAAAAGTATAAGAGAATATAAAAGGGTTTCCATTGCAACGCCTATTTTGGTATCCATGGAAGTAATCTTAGAGTGTATTATTCCTTTTGTCATTGCTTTGCTTGTGAATCAAATCAAAGAGGGATGTAGTTTAGAAGTCATCATTTCGTATGGTGTGCTATTGACTCTTATGGCAGGATTATCCTTGCTTTTTGGTGCCTGGGCAGGAAGTACAAGTGCAACGGCTTCTTGCGGACTGGCAAGAAACTTAAGAAAAGATATATTTTACAGCATTCAAGGTTATTCCTTCGAAAGTATCGATAAGTTTTCAACCTCGTCTCTTGTAACCAGATTGACAACAGATGTGACGAATGTACAGAATGCATATATGATGATTATCCGTTTGGCAATCCGCAGTCCTTTAATGCTGATATTTGCATTTGTCATGGCATTTGTCATGGGAGGCAGGATGGCTGTTATTTTCCTGTTTGTAGCTCCTTTTCTTGCCTTTGGTCTATTCCTGGTTATTCGTAACGCAATGCCACTGTTTAAAAAGGTATTTATTAAATACGATAATCTAAATAGTTCTGTCCAGGAAAACATTAAAGCAATGCGTGTGGTTAAATCTTTTGTACGGGAAGATTTTGAGAAAGAAAAATTTGGGAAAGCAGCTCAGGATGTGTGTAATGATTTTACAAAAGCAGAAAGGATACTGGCATTCAATAACCCTATGATGCAATTTTGTCTTTATACCGTTATGATATTTGTGCTATCCTTTGGCTCTTATACGATAATTACCTCAAGAGGATTGGATCTGGATGTGGGGCAGTTTTCGGCACTTCTTACTTATAGCTTTATGATATTAAATAGCTTAATGATGGTATCTATGGTGTTTGTTATGATAACGATGGCAAATGAATCTGCCAGAAGAATTGTTGAATTATTACAAGAAAAAAATACTCTTACCAATATAGAACATCCAACTTATGAGGTAAAAGACGGTTCCATAGATTTTAAGGATGTAAGCTTTAAGTATTCAAAAAAAGCAGAACGTATGGCTCTTTTGGATATCAATCTCCATATTGCATCAGGTGAAACAATCGGTATTATCGGCGGAACAGGTTCGTCTAAGTCTTCCCTGGTTCAATTGATATCCAGACTTTATGATGTCACGGAAGGCTATATAAAGGTTGGCGGCATAGATGTGAAGGATTATGATTTGGAGACATTAAGAAACCAGGTTGCTATGGTACTGCAGAAAAATATTCTGTTTTCCGGAACAATTAAGGAGAACCTGCGCTGGGGCAATAAGGATGCAACGGATGAAGAATTGGTGGAAGCTTGTAAGATGGCACAGGCTGATGAATTCATCTCCCAGTTTCCAATGCAATATGATACTTATATTGAACAGGGGGGTGCGAATGTTTCGGGCGGACAGAGGCAAAGGCTGTGTATTGCCAGAGCCTTGCTGAAAAAACCTAAAATACTGATTTTGGACGATTCCACAAGCGCGGTAGATACAAAAACAGACGCACTGATTCGCAAAGCTTTGAGTGAATATATACCGGATACAACAAAAATTATCATAGCTCAGAGAATTGCCTCGGTAGAAGATGCGGATAGAATTATTGTAATGGATGGCGGTATGATTAATGCCATAGGCAGTCATGAAGAACTAATGAGCAGCAATGACATTTATAAAGAGATTTATATGTCACAGAACAAGGCAGGTGAAGAGAATGAAAAATAAGACAGTGAAAAAGGGAACGATATGGCGGGTGATAAAAACACTGTTTGCATTTTATCCGGTGATGGTACCGGTAACGATATGCTGCATTATTTTCAGCGCCGTAGTGAGTTCGGTTCCGGCTTTATTTATGCAAAATATAATAGCTATTGTGGAAGGAAGCTGGGAAACCGGTAATTGGAGTGACGTTAGTTTACAAATTTTATCATTCGTAAGATTACTGGCATTATTTTATATTCTCTCTTTGTTGTCCTCCCTGCTATATAATCAACTGATGGCATTCATTACCCAAGGATCGTTGAAGAAATTCAGAGAAAAAATGTTCAGTGGAATGCAGAATCTGCCGGTTAAATATTTTGATATTAATAACCATGGGGATATTATGAGCCATTATACGAATGATATAGACGCCTTGCGTCAAATGATATCTCAGAGTTTTCCACAGCTCATGATTTCTACAGTGACGGTATGTACAGTTTTCTTTATTATGATTTATTTTAGTGTATGGCTGGCTATTGTGGTTCTTATTGGTGTTATGATAATGGTAATTATTACAGGGAAAATCGGAGGTAATTCCGCAAAATACTTCTTTAAGCAGCAACATAGTTTAGGACAAGAAGAAGGCTTTGTGGAAGAAATAATGAATGGACAGAAGGTGGTTAAAGTATTCTGCCATGAAGAGGAGAGCAAAGCGGATTTTGACCGTATCAATGACTCTTTATTTGAAACCGCTGAAAAAGCAAATAAGTTCGCAAACACATTGGGACCGATTTTGAATAACATTGGAAATGTATTATATGTCATAGTAGCAATTACAGGCGGTGTTCTGCTACTTTTTAAAGTTCCCAATTTAAGCATATCAGGATTGGCAATCAGCATCAGTGTAGTTGTCCCGTTCTTAAATATGACCAAGCAATTTGCCGGCAATGTGAATCAGGTATCTCATCAGGTAAATGCGGTAGTTATGGGGTTAGCGGGTGCCCAGAGAATATTTTCATTAATTGATGAAGAAGCAGAGATTGATGACGGCTATGTGACTTTGGTTAATATCAGAGAACAAAATGGGGAAATTGTTGAATGCAGCCAGCGAACCGGTATGTGGGCATGGAAACGTCCATGGAGGTGTCCTAATAAAGAAGATAATACCATTACCTATACAAAACTCACAGGAGACGTTCGGTTGTCAGAGGTAGACTTTGGATATGAAGAAAACAAGATGGTTCTTCACGACATTACTCTATATGCGGAACCGGGACAGAAAGTCGCTTTTGTCGGGGCAACAGGTGCGGGTAAAACAACAATTACTAATTTGATCAATCGATTTTATGATATCGCAGACGGCAAGATACAATATGACGGTATTAATATTAATAAGATAAAAAAAGCAGACCTGCGCCGTTCCTTAGGTATCGTATTACAGGATACTAACCTGTTTACGGGAACCGTTATGGAAAATATCCGTTACGGAAATCTGAATGCCGGAGACTTTGAATGTATTGGCGCGGCAAAGCTGGCAGGAGCTCATGACTTTATTACAAGGTTGCCGGAAGGGTACCAAACGGTTCTGTCCGGAAACGGAAGCAATCTGTCTCAGGGACAGAGGCAGCTGCTGGCAATCAGCAGAGCGGCAGTGGCAGACCCTCCGGTTATGATTCTGGATGAGGCTACTTCATCTATAGATACCCGTACGGAAAGCATTGTACAGCGTGGAATGGATGCTTTGATGGAGGGACGTACGGTTTTCGTAATTGCCCATCGCTTATCAACAGTAAAGAATTCAGATGTTATTATGGTAATGGAGAATGGACGGATTATAGAACGGGGGAATCATGAGGAGCTTATAAATGAAGGAGGAAAATATTACCAGCTCTATACGGGGGCATTTGAGTTAGAATGATCCTTCTGTGATTGAAAGAGACGGATAAATATATTATAATCAATATGTTGCGTGTTGAAGATGAAAGAGGGAAATCTTATGGTCGTATATCAAATTTATTTTAGTCCAACAGGGGGGACTAAGACAGTAGCAGATATCATTGGAAATGCATGGACATATGAGAAGAGAAAAATTGATATTTCAGCTCCGGAGGAAGATTATTCAAAGTATTTGTTCAAAGAAGAGGATATCTGTATTGTTTCCGTACCTTCCTTTGGAGGACGGGTACCGGCAGCAGCTCTTGAAAGAATCGGTAAAATGAGCGGTGGGAATGCCAAAGCTATTTTAGTGGCGGTATATGGAAACCGAGCCTTTGAGGATACTCTGATGGAACTTCGGAACACATTGACGGATAAGGGATTTCAATGTGTTGCTGCAATAGCAGCAGTTGCGGAACATTCCATCATACATAAATATGGGAAAGGCAGACCGGATGCTCAGGATAAAAAGCAGCTGGAAGAATTTGCAAAGAATATACGCACTATCATGGAACAGGAAGAAATAACAGATAATTTTTACGTTCCCGGCAGCAGCACTTATAAGGAATATTATGGAGTTTCTTTTAAGCCCAAAGCAAATAAAAAGTGCACCTCTTGTGGGGTATGCAGTGCCATGTGCCCTGTGGAGGCTATTCCCAAGGACAAGCCTTCAGCAACAGACAAAACGAAATGCATCTCTTGTATGCGCTGTGTTACGGTTTGCCCTAATCATGCGAGGGGTATCAATAAGATAGTGAAAAGTATCGCATCGCGTAAGATGAAAAAGAACTGCTCCCAGAGAATGGGAAATGAATTATATATTTGAATTATTATAAAAAGAATCTGAGAAAAATCAGATTCTTTTTATAATAATTTAATAGTTTTTTGATTTTTATAATATTGCAAGTAAACCTCTGCAATGTTAGACTCTTGACTTATATACCAAAAGATGAAGAGCAGAATGGAGATTGTTATGAAGAAGTGGTGGAGAACGGAGTATTTATCTATTCCCAACCTTTTAGGATACATTCGGATTTTATTAATCCCGTTATATTTAATACTATATTTTAGAGCGGAAACGACATCGGAATATATGTTAGCCGCTTTAGTTATTGGAATTTCCGGGCTGACGGATTGCTTTGACGGAATGATAGCCAGGAAATTTAATATGATAACAGAATTCGGCAAAATCTTAGACCCTGTGGCAGATAAACTGACACAAGGGGCGCTGGTCTTAAGCCTTACTCTGCGTTATCCTCTGATGACCTATGTTTTACTGGTATTTCTGGTAAAAGAATTATATATGGCAGTTATGGGAATTTACATGCTCAAAAAAGGAAAGAAGATGGATGGTGCGATGTGGTGTGGCAAAGTGTGCACGACCATATTGTATACAGCAATGTTTTTGCTCATCCTTTTCCCGAATATTTCCATATTTTCAGCAAATGTTCTCATGCTGATCTGTATTATATTTATGCTATACTCTCTTATATCATATATAATTTTTTATCATAATTTTAGAAAAAACATTATAAAAGAGGAAGGAAAATCAAAGAAAAAGATGAGGCTTATTGTAGGAGTTCTTAGCATTGCTGCCTTTCTTATTCTGGGAGCAACAATTCCATATATAAAACAACCGGATATCCAAGAAGATTTTAAAGAAAACTTGGATTTGAATCATTTTTATTCCAAGGATGTCTCAAGTGACAGAGCAATGATCATTAAAGAGAATAAAGAGGCTTTGGAGGAAAGAATTCGTATTATTTCAGGGGCGAAAGAAAGCATTATTCTATCTACCTTTGCTTTTCAATCAGATGATGCCGGTAAGGATATGCTGGCAGTTCTTCTGGAGGCGGCAAACAGAGGAGTAGATATCAAGATACTGGCAGATGGCTTTAATTCTTGTATTTATATGGAGCATAATCCTTATTTTTATGCATTATCTTCCATTCCTAATGTAACAATAAAAATATATAACAAAGTTAATTTATTGACTCCATGGACTTCCATGGGAAGAATGCACGATAAATATGTAATTGCAGATGAACAGGTATATATTCTGGGAGGCCGGAATACATTTAATTATTTTCTTGGAGATTATGACAGTTATAAAAATCATGACTGGGATATACTTGTTTACAACGAAAGTGATAGAAACGGAAACAGTTCAATTAATCAAATAAAAAGTTACTTCTATGATATTTGGGATTTAAATGTATGTAAAGAATTCCACGATTCTGAAAAACTGGCTAAAAAGATAAGTGTGAGGAAAGCAGCAGGGGAGCTTACGGAGCGTTATGAAGGGCTTGTGATCTCAAATCCTGAATTATTTGGTGAGTATGATTATAAAAAGGTAACCCAGCCTACCAATAGAATTACATTAATCAGTAATCCAACAGGTATTTATCCAAAAGAACCAAATGTTTTCTATACTCTGGCACAATTAATGACACAAGCAGAAAAAGAGGTATATATTCATACACCTTATGTTGTATGCAATGATTTGATGTATCAGGCTTTTGAGGAAATTGCAGAAAAAGTACCTGAAGTTAAGCTGTTGACCAATTCCGTAGTAAATAACGGCAATCTCTTTGCAGCAGGAGATTATTTACATAACAAAGACAGACTGCTGGATACCGGAATTGGCATCTTAGAATATGAAGGCGGCATCTCGTATCATGGCAAATGTATAGCGATAGATGATGATATGTCTATTGTAGGATCTTTTAATATAGATATGCGGAGCGCTTATCTTGATACGGAATTAATGCTTGCCGTTAATAGTAAAGAATTGAATGCAGAGCTTAGAAGAGAGATGAATACTTATGAAGATAAGGCAATACAAGTTATTGATGCAGAACGTTATGCGGAAAAAGATGGGATGATAAAGCAGGAGATAACAAAAGTAAAACTGTTTAGTATCAAGGTGCTGCAATTTGTAACAGGATGGGTGAGACTTTTATTATAAAATCTTTAATATGTATTAATAATAGTGACGAATACGACGATATAATGAATAGTAGATAAATATTTACCTAATGTCTCATTACAAATGGATTTGTAACTTTTAATATGTCATGGAGGAGAGTGCGAAAAGTAAATTTTTCACACTAATTTGAGCAGAATGGAGATTACGATATGAAAACGATAAATGCAGCGGGACTTAGTGGAAAAACAGGATTAGGTATCGGCGTTACAGGCGGCAGTAGTCATATAAAGGGTTCGGGTGATAAGAATAGTCAGATAAAAAATGGCTCTATTTTTGCCGGAAATATAAACAGTATGTCCACAGATAAGATAGAACAGAAGCGGGCACAGGCAAGAAAACAGGCAACGAAGGCAATTATGGATCAGTTTGCCAGTGATAATCAAGTAGCAGATGCATTAGATGAGAGCCGCGCAAGAATCAAAGAATTAAAGGGTATAAAGTCAGAATATATGGATGAGCAAGATTACTATCTCCAGGAAAGAGAGAATTTAAAAGACTTATATCAGATTGAAGATGACAGCCAGGAACAACAAGATCTGGATTTAATTCGGAAAGCAAATAAAGCCCTTAAAACAGGACAGCTTGGTGATCTAAGCAAAGAAGAGCTGGAACGCGTAGCAAACATGGGCGAACTTACAGAATATCAATCTCGTTCTTTAGAATATGACCCGGTAATAAATCACTATGATTCTTTAATGGAAGATTGTAATAAGGAAATTAGAGCCATTAATAGTGGAATCAGTGCTACTAAATTAGAAATGCTCAAGAATGACGGTATGGTGAAAGCAAACAAGGCGGCAGATAAAATTCTAGAAGCAGGCTCAAAGGCTGTCATTGGAATGTTAATGGAAGATGCTAAGAAACATATTGATGAGGAAATGGCAAAGCTTGTGGAAGCAGCCAAAAAAGCTGCCGAGAAGAAGGAAGAGGAAGAAGAAAGGCTGGAAGCAATCAAAGAAGACAAGGAAGATACGGAAGAGCTTGTTGAGGAGATTGGTGAAAGTACCTCAGAGCAAGACAAGTTGACGCAGGAGATAAAGAAGATACTAAGAGAGCAGGAACTCATAGAAGAGGATATAAAAGGACTTGTCGTAGATGATTTGCTCTAAATAAATGGATAAAGGTGGAGTCGGGAAATACCCGTTTTCCTCTTTCCAGCATCAAAACTAAGCAACCCGGGATGATATCAGGTTTTAATGCCCTAGTGATTTCATCCCGGGTAACTTTTATATATTAACCGAACCATATTTATTATAATTTGTTTTTATAATTTTCCAAACTATGAAAAACACCCATGATAAAAACATCAGAATCTATCACTTTAAAGATAACCAGATAATCCATATCCTTAAGAATCGCTTCTCTATACTTTTTACTTTTAAGATAGGAATCTCGACATTCTGGAAATTGGAATGGATTTTCTTCCAAGCGTTTATAAAGGCTTTCCATATTATCTAGTAAATGTTTCGCTGCCTGTTGATTCTTAATATTATAAAGTAGATAAGAGACTAATTTATCCAATCGTTCATCTGCACGTTCCGTTATTCTTAATTTATAAATCATATTTGTTCCTCATAGCATCCAGGGAAGCTCTTGCATCTTTGGTTTTACCTTCTGTAATCTGGTGTTCCGAAAGTTCCAGTTCCTTGTATAAATTGACTTGTTTCATCAGCTCCTCATATGTTTGCATACTCATAATTACCATATCGCCGTATCCATTCTTAGTAACATAAATGGGTTCTTCTGTACTGTTACACATTTCCGAAATCGCAGCTGTATTTTTAAGATCCTTAATAGGAATAATTGCTGGCATAATACACACCTCCTTTTATGGGATAATTATACCATTATTATGACATAATTTCAATATTTTATTATTA
>CAYXCV010000028.1:20950-25621 GCA_964463365.1 uncultured Kineothrix sp. | reverse complement strand
CAAAAGAGGAGGTTTCCCAATGAAATCTATAAATATTAAGAAATTACTGATTGATAAGGCATTGGTTATTGTACTGCTGTTTATGATTATAGGCATCATTATTATAGAACCTTCTTTTTTACAGTGGCGCGTATTTACTGATATTATCACCCAGTCAGCAGTTAAAATGATCTGTGCACTTGGACTTATGTTCCCTCTGTTAATCGGCGGAACGGATCTTGCCGGAGGCAGACAGGTAGGTCTGGCAGCAGTTCTTGTAGCATCTATGACACAGATGGCAACCTATTCCAACCGCTTCTGGCCAAACCTTCCGGAGCTGCCGATTATCATTCCTATACTTATTACATTAGCAGTTGTAGCAGTGATTGGTGCTATGAATGGTTTTATGGTTTCAAAGCTTAAGATGGCTCCCTTTATTGCCACCTTTGGTATGTCTACGATTGTTTACGGTATTAACTGTTTATATTTTGCCAAAAAGCCTAATAACTCACAACCTATCGGCGGTATCAGAGAAGAATTAAGATTTCTAAGCAGTTATAAGCTTTTTGGACAGATAAGCCTCTTGGTAGTTATTGCAGTGGCTGCTATAATTATTGTATGGTTTGTACTGAATAAAACCGTATTTGGCAAGAACATATATATAGTGGGCGGTAATCCGGATGCGGCTAAGGTTTCCGGTGTGAATGTGAATAAGGTAATTATGTCAGTATTTATTATAGAAAGCTGTTTGGTAGGACTTGCCGGTATTATGGAAGTCGCAAGAACAGGAGGAGCAAACAGCTCCTACGGTAATGCATATGAATTTGATGCTATTTCTTCCTGCGTGGTAGGCGGTGTTTCTCTAAGCGGAGGTATCGGAAAAGTATCGGGTGCAGCCATCGGTGTTATTATATTTACATTTATCAGCTACGGTCTTGCATTTATCGGTGTCAATTCAAACTGGCAGCTTATCATAAAAGGTATTATAATATGTAGTGCAGTAGCTTTGGATATGAGGAAAAATGCGTAGTCAATTATGAAAGGAACAATAATATGAAAACAGTGAAGTTATCAGAGAAGTTATCACTTTCCGGAGTGGTACAGGGATTTTGGAGACTGGGAAACTGGAAATGGGAAACAGAGGAATTAGTCCGGTTTATGAATGCATGTATTGAACGGGGAGTAACAACCTTTGATACCGCAGAAATTTATTCCGGAACATTATGTGAAACGTTAATGGGCAATGCCTTTGCACAGGATAAGAGCATAAGAGGGAAAATACAGCTTGTATCTAAAATGGGTATTTTTAATAAAGACGGATTCGGTTATTATGATACATCCTATGAAAGAGTTATGCAGTCCTGTAAAGAAAGCTTGAAACGTCTGCAGACAGATTATTTGGATTTATACTTAATCCATAGAGAAGACCCTTGTTTTGATCCGTGGGAAACAGCAAGAGCATTGAAGGATTTAAAGAATGAGGGATTGGTAAGAGAAGTAGGAGTATCCAACTTTGACCCATTTAAATTCGATGCACTGAATAAAGCAATGGACGGAGAACTGGTAACCAATCAGATCGAGTGGAATCCTGTATGTTTTGAACATTTTAACAGCGGAATGATGGATTATCTGACCGTGAACAAGATTCATCCAATGATATGGTCCCCTCTTGCAGGCGGCAGACTGTTTCAGTCAGAAGATGAGCTTTGCAATAAAGCGATGGATAAAATCAGTGAAATTGCCAAAAGACATGGAGAGGAACCGGAAACCATTATTTATGCATGGTTAATGTATCATCCGGTAGGAGCACTCCCTCTTTCCGGAAGTAATAAGCTTTCCAGATTGGATCTTGCTATCAAAGCCATGGACGTAAAGCTTGAGCATCATGAATGGTATGAAATTTATACGGCAAGCGGACAACAGATATTAAGATAGTTTAGTCAGGCATCTTTTAAGATGCCTGATTTTATATTCTATAGAACATTGTGCTTACGAACATATTTAATAAAAATAGTGAACTAGGTGCATAATAAATTATAGTAAAAACGCAGTCAGGGTATCTGACTCTATTATAATTTAAAGGATGACACAGATTACATGAAGGTAGCGACAAGCATCGATGAAAATATTACAAGTGCCCATAATATCTTTCCGATAAAAACCAGCTTTGATTTTATTACGAGAGACCTTTATTTGGGGGATACAAGGGCTTATTGGATAGGAATTAATGGATTTTGCAAAACAGAACTGCTGCAGCAAATATTTTCAGATTTACAGAATCCGCTTTATATGCTAAGTCCCGTTGTTGAAGATATTGAAAAGTATATGAATTCAAAGATCGGATATGCACAAGTCAGCCTGACAGATGATTGGGATCTTATTATAAAGAATGTGTTGAGCGGTCCCACGGTACTGTTTATCGATGGATTTTCTAAAGCGATACTTCTGGATGTAAGAAATTATCCTACCAGGGGAATAGAAGAACCGGATGTGGAAAAAGTAACCAGAGGCTCCAGGGATGGATTTGTGGAAACTATGCTGTTTAATACAAATCTTATAAGAAGACGTATCCGCTCACCGAAGCTTACTTTTGAGATTCATTCGTTAGGTGCCGAGAGCAAAACGGATGTATCCATTTCCTATTTGGAGGGCTATATCAATGCAGACGTATTGAAGGAACTAAGGAAAGCCTTTGAGAGTCTTCATGCCACATCACTGACCTTAGGTTCAAAAAGTCTGGAAGAGCTTCTGGTAAAAAAAAGATGGTTTAATCCGCTGCCTTGTATACAAATGACAGAAAGACCTGATGTGGCTTGCAGCTACTTAATGGAGGGTCATATACTTGTGATTGTGGATAATTCCCCTGCCGTTATTATATTACCTTGTACTATTTTTCAATTCACCCAAAGTCCTGAAGATTATTATAAGAACCCGCTTATTGGTAACTATTTTCGTCTGGTACGGTTGGGGTGTATCTTTGCAAGCCTGCTATTAATGCCCGGCTTCTTGCTTACAGCGGGATTTTTCCCGGAATATTCGGACAAATGGCATATGGTGTCAGCGACTGATGTGCCGGTATCTACCTTAATATTTTATATTATAGTAGTGGAGTTTATTTTAGATCTATTTAAATATTCCACCTCCTTAAGTTCCAGTAAATATGCGGGATCACTATCCATTGTGGGAGGTCTTATCATAGGTGATATAGCGATTAATCTTAACTGGGCCTCCATGGAAGTATTGTTTTATGCGGCAATAACTCTTCTTACATCTTTGTCATTATCCAGCATTGAATTCAGCGATGCCATTCGCATTTACCGGGTATTTCTTATAATCACCACAGGATTTCTTGGTTTATGGGGATTTATTGGTGGTTTGGTTATCATATTAATATCAGTTATTACAACTCCTACTTTTGCAGGTATGAGTTACTTCTGGCCACTATATCCTTTTGATTGGCAGGCTCTGAAAAACTTACTGTTTAGATTTCCGACTTCTAAAGCACAGCCAAGTAAAGTTTGGAAGAGGAAAGATGAAACATTTTAATGTTTGGTGAAATACTTGCAAAGTCGTATTAAATAGAGTAAAATTTCGTTATATATGTTAGTTACATTAAAATAGAACAAAAACGAACGAGGATGGTACAACGCATGAATAAAAAGACATATACTTGGGTCGCATTTGCCTTTGCTCTTACGTTATCCGTTTGTTTGTTAATTATTATACCAGCGATTAATAATCGTGTTTCATCGGATAATATCCGGCTGGATCATCTGATTACAGATAAAAGTATGAAAATAAGCGAAGCAATTTGGATACCGGTCAATCAGTTATATACAGTGTCAGCCTATATTGAACGTAACAATGGAAATTTAGAAAATATAGAGGATCTTGCGGCTACAGTAGTAAATAATGAAAATATCAGAAATCTAATTATAGCACCGGGTGGTATTGTTACTCATATATATCCGGATACAGAAGAGAATAGAGAGGTCATTGGACTGAATTATTTTCAGAATACTTCTGAGGGTAATCGTGAAGCGACAATTGCAGCCGCAAATAGAGAACTTCTCTTGGCGGGACCATTTACTACAGTAGTAGGGGATAAAGCAATAAGTGGTCGTTATCCTGTCTTTCTTACCGGCGAGGATGGAAATAAATATTTTTGGGGAATCATTTCTATCACTCTAAAATATCCGGATGTGATGGCAACGACTAATTTGGATACCATATCGGAACAGGGGTATACCTATGAGCTATGGCACATTAATGTAGACACTCATGAGAGAGAAGTTATTATGTCTAATGGTGTTATAGAAGGAAAGAGTAATTATTTAGATAAGGCTATTAAGGTACTGAATGCAGACTGGTATTTACGTTTATCACCGATTCCGCAATGGTATCAATACCCGGAATCGTATATATATATCGTTATTTCTATAGTCTTTAGTTTTTTAGTTGCGCTTATGACTCTGAAAAATATACAGCTGCGCCGGGTGAAACAAAAGCTGGAAGTGATGATTCATTATGATCCCTTAACTAGCTTATTGAACAGACAAGGGTATTTCATATGTTAGATTCTATGATAAAAACATATAAGAATTTTATTATATACTATTTGGATATCAATTATTTTAAACAAATAAATGATAAATATGGTCATGCTTTAGGGGATAAAGTACTGGTAGAGTT
>CAYXCV010000028.1:0-20850 GCA_964463365.1 uncultured Kineothrix sp. | reverse complement strand
AACATATCGATGATAGTATCCTGTTTGCCCGTATGGGTGGAGACGAGTTCGTTATTATTCATGTGGAGGCTATGTCATCGGAAGAGAGAATAGATGCTTTCTGGAAGAATGTTTATAAGGAATTTGATAAACCCATAGCTACTGTGGGTAACGAGAAAATTGATCTTTCCTTCAGTAAGGGATCTTCAACTTATTGTGTGGATTCGGATATTCTTGATGATGTCATATCAAAAGCAGACAATCAAATGTATACGGAAAAAAGAGAAGTTCATACGTAATAAAAAGGGATGCTGCAAAATTTGCAGCGTCCCTAAATTTTTTACTAAAAATTCTTCAAGCTTTATTTCAAAAGGTATTTCCTTTCACTCTTGTATAGCCTAAAATTCTTTCTATCTGGGTATCCTGGTCGTTCATTAAATCAAACAACAGGTTGACTGCTTCTCTGGCTACTTCTTCTACACTGTTATATACCGTAGAAAGCTTAGGGGAAACAAATTCCAGCATATCAATATAGTCAAATCCTTGCAGTCCATAATCATCTGGCGGCAGGAACCCTTTTTGGCTAAAAAACTTCATAAGCTTTAGCGCAAACATATCACCGGTACAAAAAAAGGCTGTCTTTTCGCTGCTGTTTTGAAATATATCAAAGGCCTGTTCACAATAATTCTCCATATTACCAATTATGGAATAACGAATTTCGGGAAATTTTCGGACGGCTTCTAAGAATCCGGCTTCTCGCTCTTCGTGTACATAAATATTTTCCTTTTCCCTGTCTTCCAGAGGCGGACATACAAAGACGATATGGCGGTACCCTGCTTGAATCATGCTTTCAGTGGCCTCCTGTGCAGCATTATGTTCCTGTATACCTACAAAAGGAATGCCTTCGGCAATTCTATTATTAATAGAGACTATGGGAGTTTTCAGGCTTTTTAAAAAATCCCGATATTCCACTCCTTTATTGACTGAAGATAGTATAATACCGTCCATATGATAATCAACCAGTCGAGTAAGTTGCTCACGTTCCATAATTTTATTTTTTTCATGCAGAGTAATATTAATAAAATATCCTTGTTTTCTGGCTTCGGTCTCAATAGCACTGAGAAGTTGTGAGAAATAACGATTATTCACATCCAACACGACAACCCCTATATAAAATGTTTGTCCCTTAACCAATCCTCTTGCTAACAAGTCAGGCCGATAGTCGTTTTCTTTTGCTGTTTTAAGGATAAGCTCCCGAGTTTGTGGATTAATACGGCCGGTATCACTGAGGGCACGATGGACAGTAGTTCTGGAAACACCGCACATTCTGGCCAAATCTTTTGTCGTAATGCTCAATAGTACGCCTCCGATTCATTTTCATTATAATCATAATTGTACCATTTAGGCAGTGAAAAGGCTAGCATTTTACCCGTATGCGAATCATGTTCCATGACAGCTGTGACAGCTTGCCGATTACCCTATTTTCTTCTAAAATTGGTATTGGCATTATCTGTGGTCTTATGCGATCATGCTTTTCTAAATTGGTCGCTTTTTTATCTTTATAAAACATTGCTACATGCTCTATTATGTTTTCCGGCTGGAATCCCTGAAGCTCTACTTCCAGCTCAAATTCTTCCTCTTCGCCCCGGTTAACTGCAAAGACAACCACCTCACCGGCCTTTTTATTGTATACCGTTACACTGTCCACATAGGGTACTTCACTGTACTGATCGCTGCAATAGGAAGGTATGTCTCCGGTCGCCTGTAACACTATACCCTTACCGTGGTTTGCCATGTGTAAAAACGGATAGTATATCGGTTGTACCCATGCATCTCCGCCTTTTTCTGTCATAATCGCAGCACTGATATTAGTCAGCAGTGATTGGCATGCTAATTTAATCCGGTCTGCATATTTTAGGAAGTTCATCATCATACTGGCAAACAGCAGGGAATCCTCCATGGAATATATCTGTTCACTGAAAGGTGGGGCTACTTGCCAGGGGTTTTCATTAACCGTAGCCTGTACTTTCACATCAGGAATGGACCATACTCCCCACTCATCAAAACTAATATACAGTGTTTTATCTGAACGTTTCATAGCCTTTACATAGTCACAGGTTCCAATCACGGTTTTTATATACTGCTCCATATCAATGGATTGAGCCAGGAAGTTCCCGGTTCCATTTTCTTGTCCGCCATAATATTGATGTAGGGAAATATATTCCACATAAGGATAGGTGTATTGCAGTGTTTCGGCTTCCCACATGGGATAGGTGGGCATTTCTGACTTTGAGCTTCCGCAGGACACGAGCTGTATCCGATTATCTACCTGTTTCATGGCCTTGGCTGTTTCTTGTGCCAAGCGTCCGTATTCCTCTGCTGTCTTATGCCCGATTTGCCAGTCTCCATCCATTTCATTACCAAGACACCAAGTTTGTATATTGTAAGGTTCTTCTACTCCATGGGTTTTGCGCAGGTCACTGTAAAGGGTTCCTCCTTTTATATTGCAATATTCGACCAAAGATACTGCGTTTTCGATTCCTTTCGTGCCTAGATTCACAGCAAAAATAGGTTCTATATTTGCTGTTTTTGCCCATTTCATAAATTCATTCGTACCAAATTCATTGGTTTCAATGGTACGCCAAGCAATTTCCAGTCTACTGGGACGCTGCTCTACGGGTCCGACACCATCCTGCCAGTCGTAGCAGGACACAAAATTACCACCCGGATAACGAACTGCAGTAACCCCCATTTCTTTTACCAACTTCAATACATCTTTACGGAATCCATTTTCGTCGGACGCCGGATGTCCGGGCTCATAAATACCGGAATATACCACCCTACCCATATGTTCTACAAAAGATCCGTAAATTCTTTCATCTATAGTTCCTATTACAAAAGTTTTATTAACAATTATCCGCCCTTTTAACACAATTCTACTCCTTTATTCCAGTCGCTGCGATACCCTCTACAAAATACTTTTGACAGAATAAATATAGTATCAAAAGCGGTCCCAGCGAAATCATAGTTGCTGCTAATGTCGGTCCGTACTTAATAACCTTATTTCCCACCAATACCGCTAATCCTGCAGATAAGGTTCTTTTATCTGCAGAGCTGGTCAGCATCAGTGGATATAGCAAATCATTCCAGTTATTCATAAAATGAAAAATACCAAGGCTTACCATTGCCGGTTTACACAAAGGGAGCATGATTGAAAAATAGATGCGAAATTCACTCATTCCATCAATGCGTCCGGATTCCTCTAATGACTTAGGCAGTCCTGTAAAAAAGGAACTCATCATATAGATTCCGAAGGCACTGGCAGCCCTGGGTAAAATTAATCCGGCATAGGTATTCAGCAGATTCAGCTTATAAACCTCAATATATAATGGTGTCATAATAATCTGAAACGGCACCATCATAGTCAGAAGGATAATGGAAAAAATAATTTTCTTCCCCTTGAAGTTCATTCTTGCAAATGCATATCCTGCCAGTGAATCAAAAAAAAGACTTATGACCGTAACACCACCGGCAAATATTACCGTATTTTTAGTCATAGACAGTATCGGAATGCTTCGTTCCACATACCGGTACTGGTGAGTAGTCCATTCCTCCGGAAAAAACCGGGGAGGGTATTGTATAACTCCAATATCCGTTTTAAAAGAAGATACCAGCAACCAGATAATGGGAACCAGTATACTGAAAGCAATTAAAAATGCCAGCAGATATCCGGTAATTTTTCCAAATGATATTTTGATATTATTCAATTTCATTTTCTCCTTTGCTTAAAACGAATCTACGGAGTACAAATGTCATTATGGCAACAATAATAAATAGATAAACAGAAATAGCTGATGCATAGCTAAGATCATAAGGCGCGGTCTGGAATCCGCGGTCATAAATATACTGAACCACTGTTTCCGTCTTATAAAGTGGTCCGCCCTGAGTCATAACATACGCCTGGTCAAACATCTGCATTGCACTGATTGTAGTAGTTACAATGCAAAAACTAATGGTCGGCCATATACCCGGAATGGTGATATGTATAAACTTCTGCCATTGATTGGCACCATCCATATCTGCCGCCTCATAAAGAGAGGCAGATATGTTCAGAACGGCTGCCGAAAGTAAAGTAAGGGTATATCCAAATCCTTTCCATGCCGTCACAACTATAATGGTTGGCATAGCCAGCTGGGGATCCTTCAAGAAAGATATGGTCGGAAGACCTGCCTGTTTTAATAAGAAGGTTATCAGTCCCATATTGGGATCCAGCAGCATGGACCAGACAATACCGATTGCTGTCATGGAGCAGACAAAAGGCAGATAATAGATAGCACGCAATAGTTTAGTCATTCGGTTATTCTTTATTAAAATCATAGTCAGTATCAATGCAAGACCTATCTGAAGCGGAACTTCAAACAGAGCAAAAAATAAGCTGTTGAAGGTTGCATTTCCCACCCTGCTATCATGAATCAGCCTGATAAAGTTTACAATTCCTAAAAAAGATACATCCTTCATAAAAATATTCATATTAGTAAAGCTAATAATAAAAGATGCAGCCAAAGGGATGTAAACAAATACTGATAGTATGAACATCGAAGGCAGAATAAACAAATAGGCCTTTTTCTGGTAACTGGCATTGTACCTGTTCTTTTTCATATAACCATGCTCCTCTCTGTTAAACATGCTAATAATAATTGAGCCTATTGTCCCAGTACAATATCCATTGCTTTGGCTGCTTCCTCCAAAGCTTCTTCCGGGCTTGCAGCACCTGCCATTACTTTTTCAAACAGCGGTATCATAACATCATTATCTATTTGACTTGCCAGTGAATAACCAAGATTATAAGGTCTGCCAATTTCTGTTGCTACTGAAATAGAATGCAAGACTTCATCTTTTTGAATATCCTCATCTTCCAGTAAGGTTTTGGACCATACCGGGAACCCATTCTTTTGAGACCATTCTTTCAATATTTCATCTGTCAGCCAATATTTCATAAACTTATATGCAGCAAGCTTTTGATTCTCATCGGTACCCTTAGGTATTACATAACTACAACCGCCCGCAGGTGAAAAAGCACCGGCACTTCCTGCCACACAGGGAGCAATACCAAAGTTGATTCCTTGTTCTCTCAGTCCGTTAATCTGCCAAGGACCACTCATATACATGGCGATTTGTCCGGCCTGGAGCATCATATCTGCTTCAGGACCAGTGATATTGGCTGGTGTAACCTTTTCATTCGCAGCTAGATTCTGCATCCACTTCAACGTTTCCACATTTGCCTCAGAGTTCAGAAAATTAGAATTTGTTGTCGGATCATTGGCATCTCCACCGTTTGCCCATAAAAATTGCATATAAGTCACGCCAATGGGTAAAGCAAGCCCATACTGGTTTTTGGAAGGATCGGTCAGCTTCACTGCATATTCTTCCATTTCTTCTAAAGTAGCAGGTGCTTTCTCAGGATCCAGACCTGCAGCTTCAAATAAATCTTTATTCCAATAGAGGTAGGAAACATTATATTGCATAGGTGCGCCATATAATTTTCCGTCTACATAAGACAGATCCAGTACATTTTCAAGGAAATTACTCTTGTCTACAACTGCAGTCTCCCAGAAATCACTGATATCTTCCAGAGAATCATTATTCACATAAGGAGCTATGTTCTCCACACCAAACAGTACCAAATCAGGTGCAGTACCTGTAGCAATTGCGGCCGGAAGCTTTTGCTGTAGCTGATCGTTTGGCATGATATCCATTTTAATTTCAATATTATCTGTATTTTCGGAATTGTATCGATCTACGATTCCTCTTAAGATATCTCCATCAGATCCTGTGAATACATTCCAAAACTCAAGAGTTGTTTTTTCTGTCGTAGCCTGCTCTTTCTCATTTGCTGTCTGCTCGGTTTTTGCAACCGGCATGGTGCTTCCATCAGATGCTGACTCATCGGTTGGTACAGCATTCCCACATCCTGCCAACAGACTTCCGGTAAACATCGTAATGCACAGAAGCATACTTACAAGTTTCTTTTTCATTGAACTACCTCCTATTATAATAAGTTATTAGGATTGGATACTTTGACAAAAAGATACAGATAGATTAATATAGGAATATAAAAATATCCTGACAATTACTAAGTGTGTTAGCCGCAGACTATAATAGTTGGGGTATTTTTTTATATTCTCATGCCATAACCACTGTTGACTCAGCCTATGTCCAATCAGGTTGCCGCAGAATTATAGAATTAGTAATTCTGCTATGCGTACACGTGTACGCAATATAGTAATTATAAATGCTTGCACAATATTTGTCAAACCATATTTTCTATAAAAGTAAAAATAAACAATACATTTAAAAAAATAAATAATAATTTATTATAAAATTACAAAAAATAAAACAAGCTGCCTATTGATAATATAATTCTTCAATAAACAGCTTGTTCTTTTAAAATCGAAGCGACAGGATTTGAACCTGCGACCTCTGCGTCCCGAACGCAGCGCTCTACCAAACTGAGCCACGCTTCGATAAATTAATGAGTGTTGCAACAAATAAGATAATACAATATTTGCTACATGTTTGTCAATCTTTAGACTGGATATTTCATATTAATTTGTTATAATTCATTTATCAACTTGCAATATGCTTATATAAAAATATTTATTTGATAAAGAGGTTAAAATGGCTAAAAATATTAGAATGATGACGGAAGGTAAACCCACAAAATTAATTTTTACTTTTGCTCTTCCGTTAATGTTAGGTAATGTTTTTCAACAGTTATATACAGTCGTAGATACTATGGTGGTTGGAAAAGTTCTGGGTATCAATGCCCTCGCAGCCCTTGGAGCAGCAGATTGGATTAATTGGATGGTTCTTGGTATTATTCAGGGATTCGCTCAAGGGTTTTCTATTCTTATGGCTCAGGAGTTCGGTGCTAAGAAAATTGACAGATTGAAGAAAGTAGTTGGTAATTCTATAGGACTTGCTGCGGTAAGTGCGGTGCTTCTTCTTGTCATAAGCCAGCTTACAGTTTTACCGATACTCCGGGTACTACAGACACCAGATTCGGTTATCAACCAATCACTGCTTTATCTAAGAATTATGTTTATGGGGATTCCCGTAGTAATGGCTTATAATCTGTTTGCTTCCATCCTTAGAGCTCTTGGTGATGGCGACACCATTACATGCAATGTTCGTGGCGGCATTCATAAATATTGTTCTGGACCTGCTTTTTGTGGTGGGATTTGGATGGGGAATTGGTGGAGCTGCGGTAGCTACTATTATTGCTCAGTTTTTTTCCAGTGTATACTGTTTTATATTTATTCGTAAAATAACGTTTCTTTCATTGAGTAAGGAAAATTACAAATGGGAGCTGCAATTAGATAAAAAGTTAGTTTTCCTTGGACTTCCTATGGCATTTCAGAATGCAATTATTTCTGTCGGAGGAATGATTGTTCAGGCAGTTGTCAATGAATTTGGAGTTGTTTTTATAGCGGGATTCACCGCTACCAATAAATTATATGGAGTTTTAGAGGTTGCAGCCACATCATACGGATATGCAATGATAACTTATGTGGGACAGAATCTTGGAGCCGGGAAAATAGATAGGATTAAGAAGGGGATACGTTCTGCTGTCATAATAGCGATTATTACATCAGCTGTTATTGCAGCATGTATGTTAATATTTGGTCATCAGATTCTTGGGGGCTTTATATCGGGCAGTCCGGAAGAGGCAAAAAGAGCAATGGATGTGGCCTATAGATATTTGGCTATTATGAGTATTTTTCTACCTATCCTATATATTCTTCATATTACACGTTCGGCTCTGCAGGGAATGGGGGATACGGTACTTCCCATGGTATCCGGGATTGCAGAATTTATTATGCGGACAGGGGCAGCGATAGCTCTTCCGCTGTTACTTGGTGAAGAAGGTATTTTCTTTGCCGAGATTCTGGCATGGGCAGGAGCTGATTTGATATTAATTCCGAGTTGTTTTATGCGGTTGAAGCGATTGAAATATAATGCCATTGAAAGCCGTGAAAGACTATGCTAGACTATTATTAATAGTAAATTTATTGGGATGGAAGGTACGTAATATGGACCAAAAATTTTCACAATTAGAAACCGCACTTAATACGATTTTAAATATTATTATAACAAAAGATATTCGATTAAAAGAACTTAGAAAGATAGAGGAATATGCTGACGGACTTATTTACTTAACAGAGAAAAGAAGGAAACTGCTATTTGGAACCATTAAAGCATTTCGGTATGAATTAAAGAAAAGATCAACCAACGAGGAATGTATTGGTGGTTTTTATAAGATACTCAAAGAAATACTTAGCATAAATACCAGTTTGAAAAATCCAAAATGTATTATATATGGTGATAATTGGCTGTCAGAAGAGGTTTCAAATAAGATGCGGGATAATAATTATTGCACATTTAGCTGGCATGCGGTAAATCCTGCCTATGTGAATGAATATGATCTTTATATACTCTGTAATGAACCTCTTAAGGTATATAATCTTGCTGCCATAAAGGATGAGGATAAGATTATAAAAATCTGGGATTATCTTAAGTATAAATATATTGTTTTCCCTTCTTTTTATGAAATCTATATGAAATTTAAGAAGAAGAGTGAAAGGAAAGTAAAGTGTCTTGTAACAGGCAATACCAATATTGTCAGCGCGGTACAGGCTGATATGCTACATACCAATGCCGCATCACTGGCTAACAATGCGCAAGATATATTTTATGATTTTAAGATGTTTCAGCATGCGTATATCTTAACTCCCGATTTGGAATATGCAATCATAGGATTAGCTCCCTATTCTTTAAGATATGATGCATCCAAATCCAAGGTAGAGTGGAGGCGCTGTCTTGCATACTATCCGCTGGTTGGGACTATGCATAATTGTGATGAAGCTTCACATCTAATCACAATCTATGAATCAGAAAATAAGAAAATTGAGCAGTATTTTAGTGAAAAGGATATGGATTCCTTATATGATATTTTTGCAGAATTGGAAAAAAGTGAAAAAAAGGATAATATTGAGGTTTATGATGAAAAAACTACCTCTAAGGAATGTGCGGCACTGAATGTGAGAGAGATTAGTGAGCTTTATAACAGACCTTCCCTGGAAGTATTTTTGGAAAACAAAATATTATTGGATGAGTATGCTAAACTCTGTAAAAGCAAGAATTTAAAAATAATATTTTTCATTCCACCCTATACCACTTGGTACAAGGCACATATGCAGAAATCGTACTATGAGGAGCTGCTGGAAGTTATCAATGAATTAGGTGCAAAATATGATGCTCAAATTATAGATATGATGAATGTGTCTCTTCCTGATTGCTGTTTCGGTGACTATGCCAATGTAAATTGTATAGGAGCGGTAAAGGTAGCAAGTTATCTTAATGAAGTGATAGATGGCTAGGAAAGGATGTTGTGTACGAGGAGAGTTAAGACTTGGATGAAATAAGAAGCAGAATATATAGTATGTCAGATGAGAAGTACAAGGAGTTTCAGAAAAAACTCCTGCCTGATATAAAAAATTATGTCGGTGTGCGTCTGCCATTGCTGCGTAAGCTTGCAAAAGAAATATCGAAAAATAATGCAAAACAATATTTGGATGGAGCTCTTAACAGAAATTCGAAAGAAGAACTATTTGAAGAAATAATGTTGCAAGGAATGATTATCGGATATATGAAAGCAGATATATCCGATATTTTTTCTTGCGCAGATAAATTCGTACCTAAAATTGATAATTGGTCAATATGTGATAGCTTTTGCAGCGGTTTTAAACATGCCAATCATTATAAGGAACAGACATGGAACTGGCTACGGCAATATCTGGATATGAAGGATGGTGAATTTGAGATTAGATTTGCAGTTGTGATGCTCTTAAATTACTATGTGGAGGAGTCTTATCTAAGTGATTTATACGATATCTTTGACGGCATAACAAACGATGCTTACTATGTGAGAATGGCAGTGGCATGGGCAATATCAATCTGTTATGTGAAATACCCGGAAAGCTGTATGGAATATTTAAAGGATAATAAATTGGATGATTTTACTTACAATAAAGCCTTGCAGAAAATAACAGAATCTTTATGTGTGTCTGCTGAGGATAAAAAAATAATAAGAAGTATGAAACGATAAGTGCAGGAGAGAAAATAGATGGGTTCAAATGATTCCGAAAAAAGCAGATTAGTTATGAGAAAATATGGAAAAGGAAACTGGAAGACATTTGCCGAGGGTATCCAGCGGGAATGGGTAATAACCAATGGAATCGGCGGATATGCCGGCAGCTCTATGATCGGAGCTAACACAAGAAAGCATCATGGACTTCTGGTAGCCAGTCTCCATCCACCGGTAGAAAGATACCTTATTTTATCCAGAATTAATGAGAAAATTTGTATAAATGAATCGGAATATTCTCTGGCAGCAGTACAGAGAAAGGGAAAGGTTCTGGAGGAGGGGCAGAAGCACCTTCAGCGCTTTCTCTATGATGCAGTTCCGCAATATATTTACCAAGCTGAAGATATCTTTGTAACGAAGACAATTGCAATGAGGCATAGGGAGAATAAAACAGGGATTGCTTATGTAATAGAAAATGGCAGCCGTCCATCGCGGATATGCCTGACCCCTTTGTTCAACTTTCGGGATCATGGTGAATTCAGTGTACCATCCGATCTGAACTTCCGGAATTCCTATAACGGGAATCATATTATGTTACAGCCTGATATAGTTGACGGAAGTAGAAATCATGGATATCATATTATTTTTTCGGTTTCTGAGGGTAAGATTGTTGAGCGGGAGGAACGTTATGATAAGGATATGGAACTTCAAACAGAGATAGATACCGGAATGAGCTCGATTGATAATAATTATACACCCTATGAGATATGGATTGATCTTAAACCTTATGAAAAGAAGAATATTTCTGTGGTATGCAGCTTGCAATCGGATACCGAATTATCAACCGAAACTGCATTTCAAATGATAGAAGAGGAAAAGGAAAGGATAAAAAGCCTAATTGAGCAGGCAGGATATGAGGATGAATTTGCCAATGCACTGGTACAGGCATCGGATGCATTTATTACAGACCGGATATCCACAGGAAGTAAGACGATTTTGGCGGGGCTGCCCTGGTTTACTGATTGGGGACGGGATACGATGATAGCATTACAAGGATTGACTCTTGTAACCAAAAGATATAAGGATGCCAGAGGTATTCTCAGTACCTTTGCAAAATATGTAAAGAATGGACTGGTTCCCAATATGTTTCCGGATGAAGGGCTGGAGCCGCTTTATAATACGGCAGATGCCTCTCTATGGTATTTTTATTCGGTTTATAAATATCTTGAGTATACCGGTAAAAAGGATGATTATGATTTTATAGAACAAGAGATTTATCCAAAGCTGAAAGAGATAATTACCCATTATAAACATGGTACGGAATTTCAAATTTATATGGATAAGGACAGCTTAATACATGCTGGAGGTAATTTGGATCAGGTTACATGGATGGATGTTCGCGTGGGAGACTGGGTAGTGACACCAAGACATGGAAAACCGGTAGAAATCAATGCTCTTTGGTACAATGCCCTAAAAGTAATGGAGACATTATCCCGTCATTACGGAGAAGAAGGGCAGGAGTATGGGAAATTAGCAGAACAAGTCAAATTATCTTTTAATCAAAAGTTCTGGAATGAAGAAAAAAGTTGTTTATATGATGTGGTAGAAGAAGAAAAAGAGGGAACGATAAAAAATAACAGCCAAATAAGATGTAATCAGATATGGGCAGTGTCTCTTCCCTTTACGATGCTGAAACCAGACAGGGAAAAGCGGATCGTTGAAACCGTCTGGGCACATTTATATGCAAGCTATGGACTGCGATCGTTGTCACCGGAGGACAAAGATTATCAGGGTATTTATTTCGGGGAGCTCCATGACAGAGACGCGGCATACCATCAGGGAACCGTCTGGGCATATCCACTTGGGGGATTTATCAGCGCCTATGTAAAGGTTCATGGACATAGCAAAAAAAGTAAAGAATTCGCACGAAAGCTGATAGAGCCGATAGAAGATCATCTGTCGGATGGTTGCATTGGCTCCATTGCAGAAATTTTTGATGGCAATGAGCCTCATATTTCCAGAGGCTGCTATGGACAGGCATGGAGCGTCGGTGAGATTCTCAGAGCTTATGTAGAAGATATTATTTCTACATAGGAATCCCGATGACAGAATCCCAGAGAATATCCCATAATCCATTGGATATAAATGGAGTCAGTAAAAAGGTAATCAGCCAGGAGGTAAGAAAGTATATATATACTTCCCATTTTGACAATCCTTTCCGCACTTCATCATTGGTATCAATAGCCATCCGTCCCATAAAAGCAAGATCCTTAGCCTGAAAAAAGATATAATAGCCGACTAAAGTTCCCAGAGTGTTCATAAAAATATCCGTTATATCTGTTGTGGCAGTAGTAGCCAGGCATAGAACCTGTGATAATTCTATGAGCAATGAAAATATAAAACCATACAGAATCGTGGCTTTTGCCGGTTGAAATTGTTTCCACAGCGTAGGAAGCAGAAGCCCAAAAGGAATGAATATAAGAAAGCTTTGAATGTAATGTCCAAAGTTATCCATAAAACCATAAAATGGAATTAGGTTAAATACCGGATAGAAATCAATCTGATATAAGGAAGGCGTATCTGACGCCATTAAAATCAAGCAAATAGCTAAAGCATACAAGTAAATTCCGAACTGATGACGTTTTCGTAATTTATACTTGCTAAAAAACAGTTGTAATATAATTAGAAAGGGTATAACCCCTATATATGCGGCGAATGTATTTACGCATAAAACAGTAAAATCTGACAATGTCTTCTCCTCCCATGTGTAATGCTACAGAATAGTATCATATACATATGTTAAAAAATCGTATTTTTTATAAAGTGACGTTATTTGTTTTTATTATACACTTTTTCACGTAAAGTACAAATTAATTTTTATATTTCCGTTAAATTACATACTTGGAACAAAGAGGATGTGTGATAATTACTAAATTTCAAATAATAATAATGATACTTTAATTATTATTTGAAAGGGGCGTAAATATGGATAATCAACAACTTCCCATAGGACTTGGTTTATCTCTTGCTATGAATCAAAGAGCAATGGAAAGATTTGCTAATATGACAGAAGCAGAAAAGGAACAGGCAATCGGGAGAAGCAAAAAAGTTAAGTCAAAAAGAGAGATGGATCGCATTGTCAATGCGTTGGCTGAAGATGACGATTCTGAATTAAGAAATTTTTTTAACGATAGTATTTTTTAAAGAATAAAGATGGCTTCTACATTACGATAACTTTTTAATGTAGAAGCCTTTCTCAATAATATAATGTTTTATAACTATTATAACTTCTTTTTATAATATCTTACGGATAGACAATAAGAAACAAAGAATATCATAACAACACCCCAGAAGCATAAGAGTACAATACGGCTGTAGAAGCCAACTATCAACATAATGAAATAAGAGCAAATAATTACAGTAAAGGTAGCGGATTGCACTGCTTTAGCTGCAATCAACTGATTGCGTTCATCCTGAACTTTAAGTCTTTCTTTTTTCATTAAGGATTCATCTTTTAATATCTTCTTGTATCGTATGATAATTAACCCTGCCATAACGGCAAGAGCAGTTCCGAGGCCGGTGTAAAATCCATCCATCAAGGACATATTGTTATTATCTATGAAAAAAATGTTACTTATAAATCCCCAGATTTCGTTACCGGTTGCTATTGCGGCAGTAAGAATTCCTATTACAATAATTAGTATAAGATAAGGTATCCGCTTTTGAATAATTATTGAATATTCTTCATTTGTAGTTGCTTTTTTAGCGGAAGCATTAAATAAACAGATCATAAGTTTTCCTCCTCCTGATCAAAAATAAAAATATCTTCAATGGTTACTTTGAAATATTGGGCGATTTTATGTGCAAGAATAAGAGAGGCATTGTATTTTCCGTTTTCTAATGAAATAATAGTTTGCCTTGTTACATCTACAGCATCAGCCAGTTCGCACTGAGTAATTTTGTGATTTTTTCTCAATTCTTGGATTTTGTTCTTCAATAAATCACTCCTTTCCATAAATGTATAGCAAGCTTTACATTCATAGTATAGTTTGCTTTACATTAATTGTCAAGTATATTTTACATTTGCTCAGTAAAGGGATTATTTTAGTCGAATATAGTATGTCGATTTTCCTGATCCTTCACGCTTTAATTCCTCTGCACTCACTAATTTCCTTAAAGCGCCTTCAATGGAACTTATACTTAAAGCTGGGCATAATTCTCTAATATCCTGCTTGGTAAATTTTCCGATTTTGTTTAGTGAAGCCTTTCGCACCATATCAATGGCTGGAAGTTTTTCTTCTACAATAGAATATCTATCCTCAAAATCTTTATATGCGGCAAGAATTGTGCTGAGAATATATTTTACAAACGGAATAGCATCCTCACATCCTTCGTGCCACCCATGTTGAGACCTGTTTAACGCATCATAGTACAAGTCTTTGTTTTTTGCTATCTTGGCTTCAAGAGAGATATACTTTCCAACATAAAATTGAAATATATATTAAAATAAGGGAAAAATCAAGCTGTAAGCAAAAATAATGCCTTAGGGCAAGGTGCTAATCTGTGGCACCTTATCCTAAGGCATATTAAATCGGTTTACTATTCTATTTCTATACTCCGCTGGCATCATTTAACTCAAATAAATTGCCTTCCGGGTCTCTAAAATAGGTGCAGCGCATACCCCATTCCTTAATATTTTGCGGCTCTCCTAAAAACAGCACCCCTGCTTCTTTTAGCAGCTGATAGTCTCTATCCAAATCTTCCGACGGAATCACTGCCACAACTGAATCCGGCTGTGTGTTGCTATTTGGTTGCTGATAACCTTGAAACATCGGCATATTGTCTCCCGCAAAGATGGCAAAGCAAGGCGGTGCATCTTTACTTATTGCAAAAGAAGTGTAAGGCCCATTTCTATCACCCCAAACTGCTACCAAGCCAATTTTTTCTGTGTAAAAGTCATAGCATTCGCCATAGTTTTTCCGCACTAAAACGCGGATGGTTGTCTCATTAAACTTCATTTTATAATCCTCCATAATATTTATAATGATAGTGTAGTACATATCTCAGTTCCGTCATAGTAAAAATCGGACATTTTTTCAAGATAGATTTGTGGAGTAACGCCGCTTATAGACTTGAAATCTTTATCAAAATGGGCTTGGTCGAAATATCCGGCTTGCTGCGAAAGAGCCGCTAGAAAGTAGGGAGATTTATCCATATTTTTTAGTACATAATTAAAACGGACAAGGCGTGCATAGTTTTTAATATTTGTGCCAATCTGTACAAGGAACAGGCGGTTTAAATGCCGTTCGCTATAACCGGATAGCCGGGCGACTTCCTTTACCGGTATTTGCCCATGCTTAATCTCTATCGTTTGGGTTGCAAGTAGTAAAGCGTCCGAAACAATCTGTCTCTCCATGCGTTTGTACAAAATATGATCGCAGGCAGCAACCAAATCCGTTACACTTTCAGCTTTTGCAAAAGCATGCTGCAAAGAATAAAAAAGTTCACAATCAGCGTCTTTTAATAATATACGCTTATCAGCAAATTCGGCCTGACTCTGCCGTGTAATTTGGTATAATCCATAGGGAGAAAGTTGTATTAGCATCAGAACACGGTATCTGTTCGGCTCTGCTCCAAGTAAGGTAGGTGTCACAGAAGCGCCCCACAACTCCGCTAAAATTGAGTTCCCGTCAAATGCAAGGGAAAGAGTGCCACATGCATTAGGCATCAGGGTGTAATGTTCAGTAAATATAACAGAATTCTGGAATACAATATTATAAAATAGAATGTGCTTATGCAATCCAACATGTGGGGGAATTACATTAAATTGGCAATTACTTTTAATATTCAACTCATCTTCCTCCTTAGTATTTGGAATTTGATTATACCATACCCACCTGTCTAAAATAAATCCTTGACATGTAATTAAATATATTATATATTACTTGCAACTGCGAATCATTTGCAAGTAATATTAATTTATTAGGGGAGATGCCATGTTAGATATTATAGCTGATACACTTATCGATTCTTTGAAATTACTTCCATTTCTATTTATAACATATATAGTTATGGAATATATAGAACATAAGATGGAAGATAAGACAAAGAAAATAATAGAAAAGTCGGGAAGATTCGGTCCTCTTTTAGGCGGGATTGTGGGAGTATTCCCCCAGTGCGGCTTCTCAGCGGCCGCAGCCAATTTATATGCCGGAAGAATTATAACCCTTGGTACATTAATTGCCATATTTTTATCCACATCTGATGAAATGCTGCCTATACTTATATCAGAACAAGTTCAAATTGATATTATATTAAAACTATTATTTATAAAAATTATAATCGGTATCTTATTTGGTTTTATAATTGATTTATTTGTAAGGAAAAAGAACGAGCATATGGAGATAGAGCATTTTTGTGAGCATGAACACTGCCATTGTGAAAAAGGTATTTTTCGCTCGGCGCTGAAACATACTTTGAATATCTTTTTCTTTATCGTAATCATCTCTTTTATATTAAATACGATTATCTTTTATGTAGGAGAAGATTTTCTATCAAATCTGCTATTGAATAAACCGGTATTGGGACATATGGTGTCGGGTCTGGTAGGTATGATTCCTAACTGTGCTTCTTCTGTGGTTCTTACGCAACTATACTTGGAAAATTTAATGGGACTTGGTACAATGATGTCAGGACTGCTTGCCGGAACAGGTGTGGGGCTGTTGGTGTTATGTAAAGTAAATAACAATACAAAAGAGAACATAAGAATCATACTTCTGCTCTATGTCATTGGTGTTTTGGCAGGAATACTAATCGATATGATAGGAATCGTGGTGTAAAATGGAAGAATACAATAAGCTGGCCTTTCCAAAGGAAATAAAAAGGACAAAGCAGCGAGAAGAAATTTTTAATATACTAATAAAGGAAACGGAGCCTGTCAGTGCTCTGGAAATATACCAAAGCCTTGTGCAGAACTTAGGGGATTCCAGCTATGCAATTTCTACGGTATACCGGGCGCTATCCACCTTTGAGGAGAAAGGTTATGTAACAAAGTCAACCATGATGGGCAGTGATATGGCGTATTTTGAATGGAATCATGGCACACATAAACATTATGCGATGTGTTTAAAATGTCATAAACTGGTTCCGCTTAAAGTGTGTCCGGTTGAAAATAAAGAGATAGAAACCAATAGTGATGATTTTGTAGTTACCGGTCATAAATTAGAGCTTTATGGGTATTGCAATCAATGTAAACCTTAATAAAAGTATCATACTTATTCTTTAAGTGGTAATTCCATAACGACAGCATGCCTGTCATGGCTGATATAAAAGTTGCCCTCATGGGCACAAATAATTTGTTTCACGATTCGAAGTCCCATAATATGTGGGAATTTTTCTTGTATCTCTTTTGAAAGACTGATTACTACCGACTCAGGGATTCCTTTTCCGTTATCCCTGACCACGAAAGAACACACGGTTTCATTTAAAAGCGCCGCGGATATTTCAATATGACACCCATCTTCATTATGCTGCATACAGTTGTTAATCAGATTGTTGATTGCTCTTGTAAGAAGCTTTTTGTCCCCTTGCATATAAGTGCTTTCTATAGAGGAATCAATATTTAAAGTAATGTTATACTTTTCCTCTAAACCATCATTCAGATATGAGACAACAATATTTCTGAGAAAAGGAGCTGGCATAAAGTCTTCCATGTTTAAAGGCTGCATATGATATTCAAGCTTAGAAGTGAGATTCAAATCGTCAATTAATGTCTTTATTTTGATACTTTGATGCTTGATAATTTCTGCCTGCTTACGGTGTTCCCCATCCAAATCATCGTTGGAGGCAAGCTCATCTGCATACCCCATAATCATAGAAAGCGGAGTACGGATATCATGAGATACACTTGCAATCCATTCTGTTCTGGCATTATCACGCTTATTTAATGCTTTCTGCTGATTTTCCAGAATAGAGGAAGTTTGATTTAATTTCTTATTCAGTTCGGAAACAACTCCCTTTTCAGGAAGAATAACAGACGTTCCTTCCGCAAGCTTTTCAATACTGTTGGTAATCGGATTCAAAGATTTATAGAAGCGATAACCCATAAAAAATGTAATGGCAAGAATAATACAAAGGTTGATGCTTATGTTAAACTTAGCATATGTCCCAAAGTTATTAATAAAGCCCAGAGGAAGATCAAGGGGATACTTCCAGAAAGTATCTTTATCATAACCGCACACAAGGAGATATTCATCAATTCTCCATTCTTTTACCGGATAATCCATAAGATACCATTTACTGAAAGAAGCAATGTCCCCGACAGTATAGTGAATAGGCAACTCTTCCGGACATTGCCATTGCCATACAACATCGCCCTCAGGAGAAAGTATCATCGCAAAGATAAAATGATTTTTTTTCATTAACTCGATGCCTTCTGAGGGTATCATGGGTGTATTCCCATTTTCTGTTTCCTCATACATGAAAGTTGCAGCAATTTGCCGGATACCGCCCTTAGCCAAATCACCTTCACTGTACTTCATAAAGGAATGAAGTAGGATACCGAATGAAATAACAATATTAGCAGCAATCAACAGAAATATGATAAGACAAGCAGTAAAGATGTAACGCCTATATATTTTCAATAAACTTTTCATTCTATTTTATTCCTTTACCAGTTTATACCCTACGCCCCGTACAGTTAACAGCCATTTCGGGTCAGAAGGATTTTTTTCTATTTTTTCTCTCAATCTGCGGATATGGACCATAAGAGTATTCTCATAACCATAATAATAATCGCCCCATACAGCCTGACTTAGCGCATCGAAGGTTACAATATTTCCTCTATTTTCATTTAATTTCTTTAATATTTCCATTTCTTTTGCAGTCATTGAAATTGTGTTTCCCGTATTATCCAAAATAATGCCGCTGGAAAAATTGATTTCTCTATCCTCTAAATGAATGATATGACCGGCTTCTTTAGACTGACGCACAGGAGGAAAATATGTTCTTTTTAAGATAGCACTTATTCGAAGTATCAGCTCCTTTGGAAGGAAAGGCTTGGTAATATAATCATCTGCCCCCAAACCAAGTCCCAGTAATCTGTCACTATCCTCATCCCGGGCTGAAAGAAATAGAACCGGAACATCGGAAATGGCACGAATCTTCTGCATCAGAGTAAATCCATCTCCATCGGGAAGACCGATATCTAGGATAATAAAATCTGGAGTATGAGTATCAAAATACAACAGAGCCTGACGGCAGTCACCGGCAGTGTCTATTGTTTGGAAACCTTCTCTATGCAATATCCTCAAAACCAATTCCTGTAAATCCTTACTATCGTCCACAAGAAGAATACGAGATTCATAAATATGCTTCATAATAACTCCATTCTGCCAAAGTTTCGCAATTGCTTATTACAATCTATTATAATTAGATTTTATCTGTTTGGCTATTCATCCACCCATATTTAAGGTAAAAATAAGGTAAACGTCATTTTCATGTAAGGCCTCCTCTCTACAATAGAAATTGAAAGAAGAAATCATAGGAGGAAATACAATGAACCAATCAGGAAATATTGCAATTGCAACCAAACATTTAAGTAAAGAATATAATCACCATCCTTGTGTACAGGAATTAGACTTACAAGTACCGGAAGGGAGTATTTACGGCTTTCTTGGTCCTAATGGGGCAGGAAAAAGTACGACTATGAAAATGATACTTGGACTGGTAAGGGCAACGAAAGGCGAGATTTTTGTTCTGGGTAAGAAAATGGATAAAGCAAATAGACTTTCCATCCTTAGAGAAACGGGTTCACTGATTGAATCACCATCTTATTATGGTCATTTGACCGGTCGTGAGAATCTGGAAATTATCAGAATGTTAAAGGGAGCGGATAAAAAGGAAATAGATGAGGTACTTCATATTGTAAGAATGGAAAAACAGCAAAATAAGAAGGCGGAAGCTTACTCCCTTGGAATGAAACAGCGCCTCGGTTTAGCCGGTTCCCTCATTGGGAATCCGAAACTTCTGCTATTAGATGAGCCTACCAATGGGCTGGACCCTGCCGGAATCCAGGAGATGAGGGAGCTTATTTGTTCTCTTCCTAAGAGGTATGGGATGACAGTCATGGTATCCAGCCATTTATTGAGTGAAATTGATCAGATGGCTACACACACAGGAATCATTCATAAGGGGGAGCTGATCTTCCAAGATAGCCTTGAAAGTCTGCATGAACATAGTAAGAAAAAGATATTAATCCGTACAGAGGACAATAAAAAGGCAATGCGCATCTTAGAAGAAAATAATTGTTCCTGCAAGGTCATGGAAAATAAGCTATCGCTTCCCGATATGCCTGACTCACAAATTGCATTACTGATCTCTGTACTTGTAGGTGAAAAGATAGGAATCATACGAATTGAGGAGTATCAGAAGAATCTGGAGGATATATTCCTTAGTCTGACGGGAAAGCAGGTGAGCCTCTGATGACAGTATTTTTAACAGAAGTAAAGAAAACAAAAAACCGCTACATCTGGTTGATGTTTCCTGCCATATTACTATTTGATTACGGATGGATGGCATGGATGATGAGAAAGGCAAAGGAAACAGAGTTACTCCAGGGATATTATAGGCTACTTATGACTTTTCCTTTAATTAATACAATAATTATGCCATTAACTATCGCAGTGATTGCATCCAGGATTTGCGATGTGGAAAATAAGGGTAAT
>CAYXCV010000027.1:0-26124 GCA_964463365.1 uncultured Kineothrix sp. | reverse complement strand
TGTACTGCGTTACTGGCAGGTTTCGATTCATCAATCACGCGCACTTCCATGCAGTCACTTTTTGCAATGACATTGCTGATTACAGCGTGGTTTTGATACTCGACAAGCTGCTCGGCAGGCATCTCCACAAGCCAAACGTGGTTTTCTGTCATTTTGATGTATTCTTCACTAATATGCGTGTGCTGAATGATACCGTATTCCATCATCATAATCTGCGTGGCAATATGCTCGACATCGGAAACGATGTGCGTAGAGAGCAGCACCAGGCGGTCTTTTGAATAAGCGGATATAATATTGCGGAACTTTATGCGCTCATGAGGGTCAAGCCCGGAAGTTGGCTCGTCTAAAATCAGAATTTCGGGATTATCAAGAAGGGCTTGGGCGATACCGAGCCTACGCTGCATCCCCCCTGAATAGGCGGAGCAATGCCGGTTCATATCGTCCTGTAAACCAACATTGTATGCCAATTCCTCAATCCGTTTTTTCGCATGTGCTTTCTCCATACCCTTTAGCGAAGCCGAATATTCCAAATAATCCTTGCCGGTAAAGTCGCCGTAAAAACTGACATCCTGCGGCAGGTACCCAATTTTAGCCCTGTAACCATCGCCAATAGTGTGAATGTCCTTGCCGTTGTATAAAACCTGCCCCTTGTTGGGCCGCAGCACATCAGCCATAATCCGAATCATTGTTGTCTTACCCGCTCCGTTTGGCCCAAGCAGCCCATAAACCCCCGTTCCCATCGTGACAGAAATCCCTTTGAGGACTTTCTTGTCTTTATAGCTTTTCGTTATCTGCTCAAATTGTAATTTCATATATGCCGCCTTTCTGTAAATAACAAGTGTATTGATATAGGAATCGTAATGCCGCTCGTTCTCCAATATTACGATTCCTACTGGTAATTCTCATGCGCTTATCTGAGCAAACTGGCTGTTATAAATATCCGCATACGTTCCATCCGCCGCAATCAAGCTCCCGTGGTTTCCTGTTTCCACAATATCGCCGTCCTTCATGACAATGATATTGTCCGCATCATAAATGGTGGACAGCCTGTGCGCGACAACAAAGCTGGTACGGCCTTTCAGCAGCCGGCGCATGGCCTTTTGAATCAGCATTTCCGTTCTGCTGTCCACATTGGAAGTCGCTTCATCTAAAATCAGGATGTCGGGGTTTGATACAAATGCACGGGCAATGGTGATCAGCTGGCATTGCCCTCCTGAAATATTACCGGCTTCCTCATTTAGCACAGTGTTATATCCATCCGGCAGCTTCCGCACAAAATCATCGACATAGGCGGCTTTTGCGGCAGCATAAATCTGTTCATCGGTGGCGTTTTCATTACCGTAACGAATGTTGTCATAAATCGTGCCGGAGAACAGCCATGTATCTTGCAGCACCATTCCTATCTTAGAACGCAAGGTATGGTAATCCATATTGCGGATGTCAATACCGTCCAAGAAGATACCGCCCCCGCTGATTTCGTAGAACCTCTCTACCAAATTGATAAGCGTGGTCTTGCCCGCGCCTGTGTGTCCGACAATAGCAATCATCTGGCCCTTGTCAACATCCAAGCTGAAATCGCTCATAAGGAGTTCTTCGGTATAGCCGAATTTAACATGGTCGAATTTTACCTTTGAGCCGGTCTGAACATCGGCAAAGGTTTCCTTGTATTCAGGTAGGCTCTCTGCATCCAACACCGCAAAAACACGCTCGGCGGAAGCGACTGTTGACAAGATTCCATTCCATATCTGCCCAAATTGGGCGATAGGCCGGGAAAACTGCGTGGAATACTGTAAAAATGCCTGCATATCGCCAATCAGAATACTGCCTGTCGCAACCTTTATTGCGCCAGCCATTGCAACGAAAACGTAGAAGATGTTTTGCATCACCATCATGCTCGGCATGGTAGAGCCGCCAAAGAACTTGCTTTTCCAACCCGATTCATACATGGCCTCGTTATAAGTGTCGAATTTCTTGTTCGCATTTTTTTCCCCGTTAAAACTCTTGATAACGGCATGAGCGTTGTAGCTTTCTTCAATATGCCCGTTCAACTCGCCTTGTTGCTGAAAGAATTTCCGAAAGTTAGACTGTGCCCTTGGCATGATAATCTTAGTTACAAGGAAGCTGCCCGGTATCATCATTGCGGCGATCAAGGTGAGGAGAGGGCTAATGGTGAGCATGAACCACAATGTACCAACAACCAATACCACGCTCGAAATAAGCTGCGTCAAGCTCTGCTGTAAGGTGGTGGCTATATTGTCCATATCGTTGACGGCAATCGACATTAGGTTGCCATTTGAGTTTTTATCAAAAAAGGAAATCGGTACGTTGTTCATTTTAGATTTCAGTTCATTTCTCAAGACATAGGTGGTTTTCTGCGAAACATGGGTCATAATCCATATTTGCAGAAAATTGGTTACACTCGTACCGGCATAGAGCAGACCTACAACAAGCAGGATGGATGCTACTGCCAAAAAATCAATGCCCGTGCCACTCGTTGCCCCGCTAAAAATCAGGGTGGTGGCGTTACCCAGGATTTTAGGGCTGAATACTTGCATCAATGTACCCGCAATGGCGATGAGAAGTGTCAGTACAATCAAAAAGCTGCTTTTTTTCATGTACTGCATGAGCCGTTTTACGGTATTCCACATCTTTTCAGGTTTCTGCTGAGGGGTCATATTGGTCTGCCCCGGTGCTCTCATAGTTCCAACAGTCGCGCGCTGTACTGTGTTTGTCGTCTTTTCCCTGCTCATGCGACTTCCTCCTTTTCAAATTGCGAAGCGATAATTTCTTTGTAAACCTCGCTCGATTGTTTCAGTTCGTCATGTGTTCCTATACCGGCGATTTTCCCTTCACCCAGAACAAGAATTTTGTCGGCGTTCATAATGGTGCTGATTCTCTGTGCCACAATTACGGTAACAGCGTTTGTGAGTTTTCCTTTGAGTGCTGCGCGAATTTCACCATCTGTTTTGAAGTCCAGCGCTGAAAAGGAATCATCGAATACATAGACATCAGCTTTTTTAATAACGGCTCTCGCGATGCAAAGGCGCTGCTTCTGCCCGCCGGAAAAATTCCCGCCTCCTTTTTCAATGATGTCATCCAAGCTCCTGACAAACTCCGCTGCATTGGCGATTTTAAGCGCCTCCCATATTTCATCATCCGTAGCTGTCGGTTTGCCAAGCTGCATATTCTCCCGTACTGTACCGAAGAATAGGGCGGATTTCTGTGGAATCAGACTAACTCTGTCATGCAATGTGTTTTGTGTAATCTCCTGAGTATCTGTATTGTTAAGAAAGATTTTTCCTCCGCTGACATCATACAAGCGTGGAATTAGATTGACGATGGTGCTTTTGCCGGAGCCGGTACTTCCTATAATGGCAAGAGTTTGCCCCTTGTGGATGACAAACGAAATATCTTGAACTGCGTTTTTCTCCGCACCCTGATAGGCGTAGGTTACACTTTCAAACACCAGTGATGCTTCGTTGTTTAATGTCTGCTTTGCGTTTTTTGCATCACAGATCGTCAAGGGCATATCCAATACTTCGTTGATTCTTTTTGCGGAAGTCACACCGCGAGGAATAGATGAAATAACATTGGTGATAAGCATAAAGCCTGTCATGATTTGCGCGGAGTAGGCGATGACTCCCATCATCGTTCCGATTTCCATGCTTCCACTGTCAATGGATTTGCCGCCAATCCAGGTGATTGCGATGGTGGCAAGGCTCATAACCAAACTCATAATCGGCATCAGAAGCCCAACGACTGCGTTGACACGGATAGATGTTTTCGTGTATTCGTCATTATCTTGCTCATAACGCTCATACTCCAGTTTCTCTTTTCCGAACGCACGAATGACTTTGACACCATTTAGCCCTTCTCGAAAAATCAGATTTAACCTGTCGATGGTTTTCTGCATTTTGGCGTACAATGGGTTGGCATACACGGAAATCCCAATCGCCGCAAGGGCGACAATCGGCACGATAATGATAAAAACAGTGGATAGAGAGGGGCTTAGTCGGTATGCCATCACAACACCGCCTATGAGATACAGCGGGGCGAGTATTAAAAATTTTAAGAACATTTCTATCAGATTTTGTACCTGTGTTACATCATTTGTGTTTCTTGTAATGAGCGATGAAGTTCCAATCTTATCAAATTCATCATTGGAAAACTGAGATGCTTTGCGGTATATATCTTTGCGAAGCACGAGGCCCAGCTTATATGAAATTCTGGCAGAGAAATTTGTATTCAATAATGCCGCCGCAAAGCCGCAAAGTGAAATAAGAATCATAACGATACCAAGCTGCCAGATAAAGCTAATATCACCTTTTACTATTCCATTGTTCACCATATCTGCTGTCAATGTGGGGATGTACAAATCGCACACCACTTGAATGAGTAGAAAAGCGATTGCTGCTATGACCGGCAATGGGGAAAGCCTTTTAATTATTTTTAACATTTGAATCCTCCTTCTTTTAGGTAGAAATCTACCTATATAATCAAAAAAAATTGTCTTACTGCCTCAATAGAAAACATATATTAAGTCGAAATCTACCTATATGTATAAACAAATACAAGTGTGTCTATACCCAGTACCAGTTAATGGTGTTGTCGGCGAATACCATTTGGCAAATCAGCTTTTGCATAATCAGGCGAAATATTCACAAGAGCCTTGTGCAACAAGGCTGTAAATTTATCTTTTTCATCTTCGGTCATACCGGATAAAAGCTGCTGTTCGGTTTCTGCGAATACTTGATTGATTTCATCAACAATCTTATCGCCTTTTTCCGTTACGCTGATTTGCATGGCTCTCCCATCATCTTTAGCGGTATAGCGAATAATGAAGCCATTCTTTTCAAGGCCATTCAACAAACTTGTTACCGATGGCCCGCGAAGTCCCATCATATCCTCCAGATATTTACGGCTTATATTCACCCCATCAAATAAACTCCGACGAATCGCACCCAAAAGCCGTGCCTGTTGATTCGTGATGCCAAACTCCAGCAACTTTTGGTCGTTAATGAGACGTATTGCAGTTGCCAGATTGCGGATGTAAAAATCAGGGCTTGGGTGACCATCTCTCATTGTCATAAAAAATCTCTCCTTTCTGAATAGGTAGAACTCTACCATTAGTATATGCGTAGAGTTCTACTTTGTCAAGAGATATAGCAAATAATTTGTTCGAGTAGTTTTAAATCGTAGATTCTCTTTGAATAAGAGATGTTGCATATGTAATTTTCTATTTGCTACAAACTAATCATTCGTGTAATGTTTACGCACCTGATGAGTCGCATGAACAAATAGAATTCCACTCACAGTCTCCGCATATATCCACACGCTTACCCGTATTTATTATATTTTCCTTCACCATAGAACTAAATGTGCTCCAGTCAATAAAAGTGCCTGCTTCCAATCCGCACAAGCGAAGCACTGCCCGGTCATAGGAAAGTATTTTTTCTTCGCTTTCACATATTCCATTTTTATTGTTGGGGCAATATTTACATATTTCATCCGTATCATCGGCTAAACAAATGACCATATTTTTCTCCAGCTTCTTTTTTATATTTCCCATATGCTGCGTAAAATGGTCGCTATATCCCTTACCTTCAAAAAAAGCCAGGCACATCCCATGATGTGCCCTTATCTTATATGTTTCCATACTTATTTTCCTTCTATGCCTCGCTTAATTAATAAATCTTGATAACCTCTTACTTAGCGTAAGTGCTAATGTAATCTTTATGGCATCCGGTATGATAAAAGGAATGACACACCATGCAAGAACCGTTCCTAACCCTATTGCACCTGTATTTTTTGCATAGTAATACATAAACCAGGCAGTCCCGATTGCATAACAAAGGAGCATCCCCATTACCATGGATATTGCCAATACCCAAGTTTTCTTTCCCAATAGTTTCTCCATGACCCACATCAACAATGAGCAGCCCAAAAAACCGAAAAAATATCCCCCTGTGCTGCCGAATAATATCCCTAAGCCACTTGTGAAATTGGCAAATACAGGAATTCCTATAATTCCGAGCAAAATATAAACTGCAATTGAAATCGTTCCTCTTCTACCGCCCAGTACACCCACCGTCAGGAATACTGCAAAGGTCTGCAATGTAAACGGTACTACAGTCGGAATCGATATCCACGAACAAATGGCAATCAGTACGGTAAACACTGCTATGTAAACCATATCGTAGGTTTTGCTTCTTGTAACTGTTGTTTCCATAATCCTTCCACGCCTCACAATCTTGTTTTATTTCGGATTATGAAAATCATATCATTCTGCTTTTAGATTGTCAACCTCTTATTTATATTGGTTAACATTGTGTTTTATAAAATTTCCTTCTTCCAATTCTTTAAATGTTTGGGTAAGTTCTTCCTTTGTATTCATGACAACAGGTCCTGCCCATGCAATTGGTTCGTTTAATGGTTTTCCTCCAAAATAGAAGAATCTCAGTTCTTTGTCAGTGGCAGATATTTGGATAGAAGAACCTTCTCCGAACAGTACGGCTGTCTTCTCATCAATTAACCGGTCACCCACATATCCGTCACCCAATATCAGAAAGATGAACACATTGTCTTCTACATTTGTATTGATAACCATAGTTTTCCCGGGCTTTACCGTTATATCAAATAATGAGGCTTTTACAAATGCCGGTTCTACTCCTTTTGTCTCACCTTTATAAGTTCCCGAAATAACCCGGACAATTCCATTCTCATCTTCAGCCATAGGAATCATATCTTGGGAAATATCAAAATACCGGGGATCAGTCATCTTGTCCTTTTCAGGAAGATTTACCCAAAGCTGCAATCCAAGCATTCTGTCTGCTTCTTTTGGCATCTCCTGATGTAAAATCCCGCTGCCTGCTGTCATCCACTGGCATTCGCCATCTCTGATAACTCCTTTATTCTTAAGACTATCCTCGTGTTCTATTTCTCCCTGTATTAAATAAGTAACCGTCTCTATACCACGGTGGGGATGCATAGGAAAACCTTTGATATAGTCATTGGGATCTTCGGAATCAAAAGCATCTAACATTAAAAAGGGGTCAAAATCGTAAACATCATTTCTTCCTAATACCCGTACCAGATTTACACCGGCACCGTCTACGGTTCTTTGTCCCTTTACCATTTTTCTTATTTCGCGTATGCTCATATAAACAGCCTCCTTTTTTATTATCTCATATTATTCCCATTTAAAATCTATACTTTTTTATTATAACCTAATTATATGATAATTCACAATATAATCAATGTTTTTATATCATATTGTGTTCAAATTTTATATGCGGTACTTCTTTGACAGTTAAATTCAACTTATGTATAATCAATATAAATAGGAGGTGTTCATATGGATAAAATAAAAATAGGTGTTGTATTAGGAAGTGCACGTAAAAATTCTTTCAGTAAAAAGGCTGCAAATGCTTTTGTTTCATACTTACCAGATAAATACGAGGTGAATTTTATTGACATTAGCCAACTAGAGCTTTTTAATCAAGATTATGATGACGAAGGTACCGTTCCAAATTCTTGGGATTTGTTCAGAACTGAAATTTCTCAGATGAATGGATTTATTTTTGTTACTCCTGAGTACAATCGTTCCGTACCGCCTATATTAAAAAATGCTCTCGACATTGCATCCAGACCATACGGTCAAAACCACTGGTCAGGAAAGCCCGGTGTCATTGTAAGTGTATCACCCGGAGCATTAGGGGGATTCGGCGCGAATCATCATTTACGGCAGACTCTTGCTTTTTTAAATGTATATACTATGCAGCAGCCTGAAATCTATCTGTCAAATATTGCTGATGCTTTGGATGACGATGGGATTTTAAATAATGAAAGGGTATCAGGATTTTTAAAAAGTTCCGCAGATGCCTATATAGATTGGGTTTCTAAGTTTGTATAAATAAAATCAATTTAAGCAGAATCAGCGACAAATTTGTTCTCTGATTCTGCTTGAAAGTACTAATCTATATATCGCTCGTCCATACACTCATACTGAATACGATTTTTATCAATGTTAATTGTGATTAGGTCATGACTGTTCTCAGCTGCAAGTGAACGGATTAATGAAATAATATCACTCTCATTCATTTTGAGCAATTCGTCAAGACTGGTTTCTTCCCAAAATGTCTGTATCCCCTGAATGATACCGCCGATACAACGGTCACGCTCTCCTACTGTCAGCTTGCTTTTGTCAGCAATATGATAAGAAAGTTGATACCACAGGTAACTCCATGCAGCTTGGCCGTCATCTACAGCATCCTTTTCAAGTATGATGCCGCCAACCCATGCGTCTTCTTCCGGTTTGCCTGTTTTGTCTGCCTGTATCATGCGGAAGTTTTCCTCACCCGAAAGCTGAATCGTGTAAGCGGCAAAATTGCGTTCTTCCTCTGTCAGAGCAATTTGGTAATCATTACGGAAAGCATCCTCCCGGACGCGCTCCATACGCTCATAATCCTCATTTCCCCAATCCAGTACAGCAGCGTTGAATGCCTCGACGGACATATTTTGATATGTTGCCGTTTTCAGTGCAAACAGCGATTCATAATCCGCCGCCGTAGCCGCTCCAAATTCTCGCGGCTCCTGATCTTCCTCTGGCTGTGACGTGTCAATCTGATCTTCCTGATACCCCATTAGAGGCATAAATGCATAGGAAACGGATATTTGCAGTTGATCGTTGCTGTATGCCTGGGTCAGACTCTCCAGCAGGATTTGAATCTGTTCTTCCATAGCCGTTTCATCCTGCAATTCCTCTCTCGGCTTGCTCAGTAAAAATTTCTGTAACTCTGCAATGACGGCAAGCCTTGTATCGTTATATTCCTTGACCGTAAGCCGGTTAGCTTCTAAAATAGTAAGACTGAGCCAGTATTCCAGCGTAGCATTGTCGGATGCAGAAAACTCCGTTGCCGCAAAGCCGCCAAATTGTCTTGTTGTCCATTTTTCCGCAGTTAACGGCTCTAAAATGTAGTTTAGGAAATTAGCAGCATCGTTGCTATCGCGCAGCTTATAAAGCATATCATTTTGGGAAAGTCGTTCTAGCCGCTCCTGATAGCCGGGGTTGTCATCTAAAAGCTGCCATGCCTTTTCTTGAAATTCAGCCACAGACATTGTTTCGTAACCACTAAACTGAAGGTCCGCGAGCAACTGATATCCCTCTTCATCCAGGGTTTTATCATTGGTATTCCTTGCAGAATCCGGTGCTGCCGAGGTTACAAAGGCTGTGGCAATCCCAATCACCAGACCAACTGCTGCCAAAAGCGTAAGCAGTGAGGTCTTTTTGATTTTCATAATAGCGGTCACTCTTTCTTCAATTGCATGTTTGCTAAAGCTGTTGCAAAATGGCAGCAACCCGCTTTTCCGCTCTTCCATACCAATGAGAGCAAGGGCATATGAAGATTTCGTTTTTTCACCAAAGGAGCGTACCACAGCTTCATCACAGGAAAGTTCCATATCCCGGTTTGCCAAGCAGAACATGACCCATGCCAGCGGATTAAACCAATGAATACACAAAGCGGCGGTCAGCAGAAGCTTGGTCACTGTGTCAAAACGCCTGATATGGATATATTCATGTGTCAGAATATATGCCAGTTGCTTGTCGTTATCCAAGTCAAATTGCTTGGGCATCAGAATAACCGGTTTCCATATCCCATAAGTCAGCGGAGCTGCAATTCTGTCCGATTGGCGCACTTCAATATTTCTTATTGCAGGATGGTGGCTCAGCCAGTTGGAAACTGCAGCATGTTTAAGAGGAATCGCCATTGCAAACTTGCTGCAGCAGCGAATGTAGCTGATGGAGTAGAAAAGTGTACATACCACAAGTCCAATGGCCCAAACAATGAACAGCCAAGGTATTGCGGGAGAGTTCGTTGCCGTCTGCGATATAGGTGAAATCGTCTCAGATACTCCGGCCTGCACCACAGGCTGGAGTACCGGGGCAACAAGAATTGAGTTACTGCTTGCTGTCCGGTTAAACAAAGTGTAAATACTAAAGGGCGATGGAATGGAAAAGGGAATCAGCATCCGGCAAAGCACCACGCCCCACAGCACTAAAAAGGTCTTTTTGGGCAGCCGGTTTATTGTCAGTGCACGAATTACCACAACAGCCAGTATCAGCGTAGCGGCAGAGATACTCATTTGTAAAAGATTCATAAAATTCACCTCATTCCACGCTGCCGACAATTTGCTTGAGGTGATCAATTTGCTTGGCAGAAAGTTTTTTTCTGTTCAACAGCGACGCAAACAATTTATCTTCCGATCCGTCAAACACCTTATCAATCAGTTCATCTGTTTCATATTCCTGTACCTGTTCCTTTGTGATTAGTGCACGGCACAGGAAATTGGGTTCTGATCGTTTAATCACTCCTTTGGAAATACACTTTTTGATAACAGTGTACGTAGTGTTCGTGTTCCATCCAATTTCGTCACCTAGGATCACTGAAACCTGCTTTGCAGTTATTTCACCATTTCTCCACAGCACATCCATCACTTTTAATTCTGAATCAAATAGTTTTATAGCCATCGTATTCACCTCCGTATACTATCGCAGTAGTTTTTGTTTTCATACTATCACAGTAGTTTTTGGTTGTCAACAGGATTCTAACTTCTACAGAATAAGGCTTTTTTGACAAATATAAAGGAGCTGATACGAAACCAGATAAAATAAACGTTTCGCAGCAACTCCTCATTATCATTCTTCTATTCTATTAAATTTATCCGGCCCTACTCCGCATATAGGGCACTTGTAATGTTCGGGTAAAGGATCGCCCTCATAAACATAGCCACACACTTGGCAAACATATTTCACATTTTTAGGATTCTCTGTTTTAGAATCGCTCTCCTCCTCAGGAATATACGTTGGAGCATTTTTAGGGCTTTTTCCCTTTATTACCTTGTGGTAATATGCATAAGTCATAGCCTGTGCCGCAGGATCATATACCTCTCCCGCAATTACTTCGCCCAGAAAAACCGTATGAGTAGCAGTTTCCATTTTATCTATTACTTTACACACCACATATCCGCAGGTATACTTCACAACCGGCACTTCTTCTATCATTTCATAATCCACCAACTGGAACTTATCCACATCTTTTCCTGAACGGAATCCAAAATTACCAATCAATCCGGCATCTGAATCTTCCGCTATTATGGAAAATGAAAATTTACCATGCTTATCAATGCATCCGTTCGTATAATTATCATGATTAATACTGACTGCTACCGTAGCCGGACTGGATGTTATCTGCATAATACTATTGGCAGTACAGCCGGTAGGACGCATGCCGTCCATTGTTGATACAATATACACGCCATATGACATGCTTCTGAAAATATTGGTATTCATAAAAATCTCCTTCCTATCCTCATGTTGTTAAACCATTGCTGCGCCATCTACTGACAATATAGTACCTGTAACATAACTTGCCATATCACTAGCCAGATATAAAAATGCATTCGCTACATCTTCCGGCTCTCCCACACGTCCAAGAGGTATGGTTGCTATTAACGGCTGTATTACTTCCTCCGGCAATACTGCTACCATTTCTGTTCTGGTAACTCCCGGTGCCACTGCATTTACACGGATATTATCTTTTCCAAGCTCTCTTGCCAAGGATTTAGTCATACCGTTTACTGCAAATTTAGAGGTAGGATATGCTACTCCGCCGGGCTGTCCATACTGACTTACCATCGAACTGGTATTTAAGATAACGCCGCCCCCCTGAGCTTTCATAATCCTAGCCGCAGCTTGTGAGAACATAAATACCGCATTTACATTTAAATTGATAAGGCTGATAAAGTCTTCAGTTTTATAATCATATAAAGTATCCATCGCTGATATACCCGCATTATTTACCATTATATCTAATCTGCCAAACGTATCCTTAACCTTAGATACTGCCTCTACCACTTCTACCGGATTGGTTACATCGGGCCATAGACCAATCACTTTATAGTTTGGATTCTCCGCTTTTAGCTTATTCAGCGCGTTATCTACTGTTTCTTGTCTGGAACCACACAACGCAACTGCAGCTCCATTCTCTAAGTATAGTTTCACAATAGCATACCCAATCCCCCTTGATCCACCGGTAACCATTGCCACTTTTCCCTTTAATAGTTCCATACTACTACCTCCAATGTTTTTAATTTTTTGTCTATAGCTCTATATTTAATATCAGTAATCATTACTAATATGCTATACTATATACTAAGTTTTGTCAAGCATTATAACACAAATATGTTAATTATTTTCTATATACTTTAGTTGATTATTATCATTAATAAAGTTTGAATTTATTTTTTTTATAGTCTATTATTCCCTCTTTAGAAAGCTTACTAAGTTCATTGGATAATGCACTTCTGTCAACCGAAAGATAATCCGCCAGCTCCTGCCTGTTAAAAGGTATGATAAACTCAGAAGAATGGGCTGACAGAGACTGTTCCGATAAATAAGATAATATTTTATCTCTTGTGCTTCTTTGCATTACATTCCCTATTTTCGTTGTCAGCATCAGATTCTTACCTGCCAATACATTCAGAAGATTCCGAATCAACATGGAGTGAAATCTGCATGCGGATGCACATACTCCGATTACCTTCTGCATATCCATGAATAAAATTTCCGTCTCTTCTTCAGCAATCACATCGACTCTCAACTCCCTTTCATTTAAACAAGCGTAGGTTTCCGCAAATATCTGTCCCGGTTCTATTTGGGTTAGAATATTTCTGTTTCCCCAGAAGTCCTCTTGTACTATATGGGCTCTTCCTTTTAGCACCATGCCAAGTGAACGTATATAGTCCCCTTGCCTGAATATAAATTCATCTTTTTTATATTTCTTTATATCAGCGCTCAGGCATTGAATCATGGCATCTATTTCATTTTCTTCTATCCCTGCAAAAAGCGAGCTCTTCTTCATTATAATAAAATAATTTTTCAAGTTTAACGCCATATTTTTAAATCTCCAATTATTTTTTATTTTGTTGTATTTACAACATACTTTATATTTTTAGTTTACTATACTAATAACATAAAAATCAATCATTGAATGGAGGTTATTATAATGATAAAAAGAAAAATTATTAAAATAAATGAAGAAAAATGTAATGGATGTGGTGCCTGCGCGGCAGCTTGTCATGAAGGCGCCATTGGAATGATAGATGGAAAAGCCGTTTTACTTCGTGATGATTATTGCGACGGATTAGGGGATTGTCTGCCTGTTTGTCCTACCAATGCCATTACTTTTGAAGAAAGAGAGGCAGCAGCCTATGATGAGGCAGCAGTGAAAGCCAATCAATTAAAGAATGCCCAAAAAGCCACTCTACCCTGTGGCTGTCCGGGAAGCAATGCAAAGTCAATTGTTCATAGTACCTCTCAGCAGCAAGAACACCCAGAGCACAACAAAGCAGTTCCTGTCAGCAGGTTATCACAGTGGCCGGTACAGATTCAATTAGTGCCTGTCAATGCACCTTATTTTGATGGTGCTAACCTCTTAATTGCTGCCGATTGCACCGCTTATGCCTATGCTAATTTCCACAATGATTTTATTAAAAATCATATTACACTGATTGGCTGTCCGAAATTAGATACGGTAGAATACAGTGAAAGACTGACTGAAATCATTAAAAACAATGATATCAAAAGCGTGAAAATAGTGAAAATGGAAGTTCCTTGCTGTGGCGGAATTGAAGCTGCCGCAAAGAATGCACTTCAAGCCAGCGGGAAATTCCTCCCGTGGCAGGTTGTAACCATCGGAACCAATGGAGAGATTGTTGATAAGTAAATAGCATACAAAAAGAAAGGCAAAGTGGTGGAAGCTGCTTTGCCTTTCTATCACTTGATATTTTTTATTGTTGAAAGAACTTTGCAAAGGATCCCATTTCAGAGATTGGTTCTTTGTAATCATGAAGGTGCTTCACATCACCCATACATTGACATCTGAATGACGCGATTCCTTCTTCCACTTCTTCTGTATTCAGAATTGTTACCGATGATGGAGGCAATACAATTCCCTGTATGAGTGGTACGAAAGGTATTCCCAGCAGATGAGAAAGCATAATAAAGCTGATTCCCATATGACACACCATAACTATCGTTGCTTCTGAATGTTCTTCTACCTTATATAGATTTCCTTCTCTGCAATATCCATACTGCTTAAGCAGCTCGTCCAAATGAGTACAGGTCGATAAGTACATTTCTTCTACGGACGGATTATCTCCACTCTTTTCCATAGGCGGATTTTTATACCACTCGTCTTTGTTATATAAAGTCTCCATCTTTGTCCAAAAAGAGGGTTTGAAATCCCAGGGAATCCCTTCAACACCATATTTATCATCAATCGGTACAACGAACTCCCTTAACCAATCCAGTGTTATCCCTTTCTTTCCAATAGATCTTTCCATGGGAACTGCTGTATCCTGGGCTCTGCCTAAGGGAGAGACATAAATATTCTCCACTTCCCAGCTTTTAGCCCTGTAGCCCAGATACTGTGCTTCTCTGAATCCCTTTTTAGTCAGAGAGTCAATTTCATATATGGGCTCCGCATGTCTTATTAATATTATTCTCATTTATAAGCTTAAATCCTTTCCGCCGTTGACTTTGTTAAATACAAGCAAAGAAACTACAGTGAGGACTGTCAAAATGGTCGATAAAGCTGCCGCTGTCCCATAATTACCTCTGACTACCTCTGTATATACCGCTACTGTTAACGTTTTTGTTTTTCCTGTATACAAGATAATAGCTGTTGATAATTCACTGATCATAGTAACCCAGCTTAGTATTGCTCCCGATACGATACCGGCTGTCATCATGGGCACGGTAATCTTGAAAAATGCTTTCATCTTGGAAGCTCCCAGCGATATTGCGGCTTCCTCTATACTCATCGGAATTTGCTGTAAAATCGCTACAGATGAACGGATGGTATAGGGCAGTCTTCTGATTACTAATGCAATAACCATAATAAGCATTGTACCACTTATCATAATAGGCTTTTTGTTGAATCCGGTCAAGAGTGCAATACCAAGTACAGTACCCGGAACAATATATGGAATCATGGATAAGATATCTACTGTATTTGTCAGAGCATTTTTTCTTCTTACTACCAGATAAGCAATCATAATTGCTAATAATACAATAACAACTAACGCTACAATCGGTATTATAATAGTATTTTGTATACTGCGTCCTAACTTATCAAATGCTATGACGTAGCTCTCCAAAGAATAACCAGGTGCAAATATCTTACCTTCTGTTTTCTTAAATGAAGTATATATCACATAAGCTTGGGGTAATATAGCAATTCCCACTACCATATATGAAAATATGTGTACAAGAGCTTTTACTCCCTTCTTAGGTTCTTTCTCTTCCATTGGATGAAGGGCATTGAGGGCAAAAGATTTCCTGTTCGATACATATTTCTGTCCCAGAAATACAACGGTTGTTACCACTATTGCTATAACGGCTATGGCCGCCGCAAATCCATCATTGCCTCCTACCTCATTGATAAATTCAGTATAAAGTATAACAGGGAAGGTTCGATATCCCTCACCAATCAGCATTGGTGTACCAAAATCTGCAAAGGATCTCATAAATACCAACAAACCTGCTGCCAATAGGGTGGGCATTATTAAGGGTACTACCACTTTAAAAAAACATCTTATCCCGGAGCACCCAAGATTATTCGCTGCTTCAATCAACGAATTATCAATATTTTTCAGCGCTCCCTTGGCATATAAGAATACCAACGGGAATAATTGAAGTGTCATAACCAGAACAATTCCGGTAAATCCATAAATATCAGGTATCATAATTCCTATTTTTTTAAAGAAAGACGTGATAACACCGCTTCTTCCTAAGAGAAGAATCCAGGAATACGCTCCGATAAATGGTGCTGACATAGATGCTACGATAATTAAAATATTTAAGATTGATTTTCCTTTTATTTTAAATCTTGAAAACAGGTACGCCAAAGGTGTTCCTATTGATATCGACAATATTGTCGCGGCAATAGAGACTTTAAAACTATTAAACAATGTATCAAAATAGTAACTCTTAGAAAAGAATTTCGCAAAGTTTACAATAGAATATTCCCCGGTTTTCCCGTCTATCACTGACTGTCGAATCAGATGTGCCATAGGGTAGATTAGAAACAGCGCATATACAGCAATCATAGCCAGAGTAATAATTCCCCAGATATCTAAGCGAAATTTATTATTATTCTTCATATGCCTCGCTCCTTACCAGATTCCTATCTCCATCTTTAGTAAAAATGTTAATTTTATTTTTCTTAATCTTTAAGACTACTTTCTGCCCGGGCTTTAGCTCGTCTTCTATGGAAGATTCCTCTATAATCTCAACCATATCCTTACTATCGGTTTCTACAAAATAGTGAGTGTTAAGTCCCAAGTAGGTATATTCTTTTACGATACCATTAATTCCTTCTTCTCCATCCTCACCGATTATAAATTCTTCGGGTCTAATAGAACAAATTACTTCCTGATTCTCTACACCTTCCAAAACCTTAAGTGCCTCACGGTAGCTGTTACCAAATATGATTGCGCCATTGGTTACTTTTGCAGAAACGATATTGGTCCTTCCGATAAAGGTAGCAACAAAAACATTCTTTGGTCTTTGATAGATGTCTTTTGGTGAGCCCACATGCTGAATAGTACCATCCTTCATAACCGCAATCGTATCACTGATGGCCATTGCTTCTTCCTGATCATGCGTTACGTAGACCGTAGTGATACCTACATTTTTCTGTGTATGGCGGATAACACTTCTCATCTCTAATCTGAGCTTTGCATCTAAGTTCGATAAAGGCTCATCCATCAGAAGCACATCCGGAGTTATAACAAGTGCTCTTGCCAACGCAACTCGCTGCTGCTGTCCGCCGGATAACTGATTCGGCATACGATCTGCAAATTGCATAATCTGCATAAGATTAAGATACTTATCTGTTTCTTCTTTTATTTTCTCTTTATCAAATTTTCTGTTTTTTAACCCAAAAGCTACATTGTCACGTACTGTCAAGTTGGGAAATATGGCATAGTTTTGGAAAACCATGCCTATATTTCTCTTACTGGGGTCCATGTCATTGATACGTGTATTATTGAAATAAAAATCTCCGCCTTCAATCGAATTGAACCCCGCAATCATTCTAAGTAATGTCGTTTTTCCACAACCCGAAGGTCCCAGGAGGGTAAAAAGTTCTCCATCCTTTATCTCAACATCCAAGTCTGGAATAACAGTATTATTTCCATATCTTTTAACCGCGTTTTTTACTGAAATCTTACTCATTTCATCCTCCATAACCTTCCTTTATAAACGATATTATCTCTTACCTATTTGCTCTGAATACTTGTAAATATGTCTGTATATTTATCAACAATTTCCTGTTTGTGTTGGCTTACATAAGGAATATCTTCTTCTATTACATAAATTTCTGACATTGGTGTCATGAAATCGCTTGTTTGTGCATCCTTCATAACCGGTCTGTTGGTAAGCGTACTTCCCCAAATATTCTGCACTTCTTCACTAACAATGAAATCCATGAATAATTTAGCATTGTCCATATTTTTAGCACCTTTTATAATTGTTGCTGAAGCCGGAAGATAAACGCTTCCCTCTTTGGGATATACTATCTTAACAGGTGCCCCGTCATGTACAAGCTGTGCACTTGGATCTTCATAAGATAGACCTACTACATATTCACCGTCTGCCACACCTTTATATACTGCGGAAGAACTTTCTGAAATCTTACCATCAATATTTGTAAATAAATCCTCTACATACTGCCATGCCGCATCATCTTCGTAACCACCCATTGCTAAAAGCATGTTGGTAAGCTGTGCAAATGCTGAGGAAGAGTTTGCTGGATCTGCAGTTATAATCTTACCTTTCAGCTCAGGATTCAAGAGATCTGCATAACCTTCCAATGGAATATCACCGATTAATTCCGTATTTACAATAAGGCAGCTTCCATCCAGTACGTTTCCTGTAATAAAACCACAATTATTTTTGTAAGCATCCATAACTAAATCATTGTTAGCAGATACATATGGCTCCCATAATTCTTCGTTGTCATAACTTAAGGACCAGGAACCTCCAAATAAAACATCCCCATAAGGATCGTTCTGCTCAGACTGAATTCTCTTAATCAACTCTCCGGTTCCCGCCTGGATAACTTCTACATTAACGCCGTATTTCTCTTCAAATAATGGTATTGTTGCATTCATAAGACCTTCTGAATTAGGCGAATATACAACTAAGCTACCGCCTCCTTGTTTTACTTCTTCTGTTGAAGCCGAATCTTCAGCTCCTACTGTTTCTTCCGATTCCGTTACACTTTGAGACGCCGCCGGAGTTTCTTTTGCTCCACCACATCCAACTAAGGATAAAACCATAACTGTTGATAATAAAATTGCTATTACTTTTTTCATATAAATACCTCTCCTTTTAATAAATTTATAAGTGATCATCACGGATAAGTATCACTTTCATAATTATATTTTAGTAAATATATACAAATAAACAACCGGTTTTACCGAACAAATGGCAAAAATACCGAACAACGAAGTTCGGTATTTTATCCAATTCTAGATTTATACTCTTTTACGGAACAGCCAATGTATTTCTTAAAGACATGATTAAAGTATTTATAATCTCCTATACCACATTCCCAACCGATTTCTGAAATCGGTATTTTATCTTCAATTATTAGGTTGAGTGCTATTTGTATGCGGTAACGATTCAGATATTCTATAATGGTTGTGCCGATTGCCTTTTGAAACTTTTGGTTCATATATCTCTCCGAGTAATGGAGTTTCTCTTCCAAATCAGAAAGTATAATCTTCTGGTTATAATTTTCATATATATAATTTAGTATTTGTTCCACTACCGGATCATTCAGGTCTTTGTTATCACTTTCTCCTATTAATGAGATATTCCTAAGCTCCTGCGTTTCTTCATTGCGGCTTCTTAGAGAATGAATATTTTTAGATTCCAGTACTGCCCTTTCTAAGGTCTCTTTCATCTCCTCCATATTAAGCGGTTTTAGAACATAGTCAAATACCCCATATTTTATTGCTTCTACCGCATAATCAAAATCAGAATATCCTGTCAGGATAATCGCCACATAATTATAATTGAATTTCGTATCGGCAATCATGGTGAGCCCATCCACTAATGGCATGTTGATATCGGTTATAACAATATCGGGTTTTAATTCCCCAATCATCCGCTTGCCCTCTTCTCCATTGCCGGCTTCGCCGATTACAAAACAATTATATTCCTCCCACGGTACAGAGTGCTTAATCCCTTTACGTATGATTTCCTCATCTTCTACCAATAGTACACTATACATCTTTTTCCTCTCCTATCCACAGTTTCAACATAACCTTGAAACCTTCTCTCTCAGTGCTTTCGATAGACATACCGCTATCCTTCCCATAATCAAGTACAATTCTTCTATTGATGCTCTGCAGACCCAGATGAGTTGACTCTGTCCCTTCCGCATTCATGATTGTACGAATCATCTCCAGTGTGGCTCTTGGAACCCCGGGTCCATTATCTATGACTGTCAGATATAGATAATCGTTCTCAATCCATCCGCGTATCTTTACTTCAATATTCATCCTTTCCTTAAAGCCATACTTAATACTATTTTCTATGAGTGGCTGTAATACAAGTTTCGGAACATAGCTTCTATTACATTTATGATTTATATCTATCTCATAGGAAAATCGATCTCCGAATCTGGTTTTCTGGATAACTAAGTAATCTTCTATGTAAGTCATATCTTCTTCTAATGCAACCTTATGCTTCGTACTGTTAATGCTATACCTCAGAATATGGGTAAAGCGTTCTATCAGGTCAGATGCCCTAAGAGGTTCAGAAGTAATCAAATATTTAATGTTATCCAACGTATTATAAATAAAATGAGGATTAATTTGGGCTTGTAAATTTTCCATTTCCATTTTGCTGTTAATGGTTATCAATTCCATATTTCTATGATTCAGTTCATTGATACTTTTTATCATTTTATTAATTTGTTCTGCAATTTCCTCAAATTCATCTCCTGTATTAATACTGATTACATGCTCCCTATCCTTCTTTCGTATAATCCGCATCTCATCCACCAGACCCCCTACGGAGGCTGATGTTTTCTCAGCCATAATCCTTGACATTCTGAAAAACAGGGATGTCCACAGAAGACCAAGAATAAGAATCGTCCCAACACCAACAATAATATAAACATGATTTTGAGGGGTATAGATAAAGGAATATAGCGTTACACCTAAGTCTTTTAACTCCCTGCTTTCAGCCAAATACCTGCTTTCATTTACCCACATATATTTTGACCATCCACTCTGTGTCGTATCCTTGGGTTTATACTTATTATTATTTCTTTCTTCTAAAAAATTATTATTTGAACAGTAAATGACATCATCATTTTTGCTTGTAATTATAGAATCGTATTGGTATTCCGAAAAATGTCTTCCCCAGTCATTGCCATTTAAATATACAATAATACTGCCGACATAACGTTCACCATCATAAAGCGGCCTGGCAAAAACGTACTCTGAGGTGTCCTCCATAAAAATATATACTGCATTATAAATGCCTTCACCTTGATTTCTGGCATTCACACTAACAATGCGGTTAAACTCTATTCTATGCAGATTCATTTTTTCTTCGGAGTAACTGGAAAAAACCACATGCTCCGATGCATCCATCAATATGAGATTGATTCTGATTGGGGCATTCACGTTATACTTACTTATCATATAGCGTATTTCGTTATTATTTATCTCACTATCCATACATTCCAGAAACGCGTTTAAGTGCTCTTTCTCTTCTATAAAGCCTGAAACCTCACGATATACCTCCTGAAAGGTATGGGTCAATGCATCTAAGTGCTTTTCCTTATTGTATTGCTGATTGATAAGATTGATTCCCCATATGGCAACACAAAACAGAATACCCCCTATGATAACAATTAACGCTATCTTACGGGATACACTTTTCTCAAGCTCTTTCTGAAATATGTTCTTGTTTGTTTTATCTTCCGCAAAATTATCCATTGGTTTCTTCCTTGTCTATTTTTTAAACAAAGGCCAGTCTCTCAATAGCCTCATCCTCACTGGAAACATAAAAGAAATCTTTCCCGCAATTGCTTTCATACATAAAGTCTTTAAGCGGTTTGCTTGTATACATAGAAAAATCTCCGACAACAGCTAGCTGCACATCATAGTTAATAAATTTCTGAAGCATCTCTCCTGCAAAGCGGGTACTAAGTATAAAAAAGTCCTCCGCAATAGCTTCCTTTGGTATCACAATACGGCTGGCATTGGCTTCATATTTCACCGTTGCCATCAAATCAAGACCCGACTGAATATCCGTTAATAATAGTTCTTTACTGTTAATAATTGCAATTGGCTTATTATTTTTTGTTGTTATCTTAATATTCATTATGGTTTATTCCTCACTTTTTTCTGCAAGCATTGATATGGATTCCAGCATTCCATCTATAAACTGCAGCCCTCCCCAAAGCAATACTTTAAGTCTGCACTCCTTTTCATAATACTTCATATTAATAGTAGAATGCTGCATTTTTTCATCCTTGCCATTCATAATTGCTATCAGGGTATTGGAAATATAGATATATTCCTCCTTACAAACTGCCTCAATATCGACTACCGTAGATACTCTGACTCTTCTATCAATACTTACCGCCTGCGCTCCGCTTGTGGAAAACTCAATCACTTCTTCCCCAGCTGGATTTTTATTAATACCCATAAATGAATTTAAGTCTTCTTCCGATATTCTCCACTGTTTTCCAATCTTACTGGCCTTGAGTTTCCCCATATTAATAAAATTTCTAATGGTTTTATGATGCAAATCTAATTTTTCCGAGACCTGATTAATCGTGTAAAATTTATCTTCCATGGATAATCCTTTCACTGCTTTACTTTTTACAATTATATGATAATAGATTAAATTAGTCAATTATATATTGTGTTTTGTTGCTATTTGTTATATTTTATTATACTTATATTCAGTTTTATGCACTTTTAAATGTTTTCACACTTGACAATGCGACATGGATGTCGCATAATATTTTATATAAACTAATATAAGATACATTCAAAGTATCTTGAATTTGGTAGGAGAATGTTAATATTGAGTAAAAAAGGTGACAATACCAGACAATTAATACGTACCGAAGCCTATAAGCTTTTTGCACAAAAAGGCTACAAAGATGTGACTATGACGAATATATGCGAAAGTACTGGATTAAGCAGAGGCGGTTTATATCGCCATTATGGAAGTACTGAGGAGATTTTCTTAGAAATTATTACCTCCTTACTTAACAACCAAGAGAATGAATTTATAGAAAAGATGGAGATTGGAATTTCTGCCTCTGAAATTTTACATCACGTTCTGAACAGATATGAGGAAGAAATGATAGACAGCGAGAACTCGTTAAGTATTGCTATTTATGAATTCTATAGTAAGCCACAAATAGCAAAAAGCGAGAATTCCATTGTCAGACAGTATAACACCTCAAAAAAAATGTGGACTGAACTTATTGCATATGGTATTCAAAAAGGAGAATTTAAACCGGTAGATCCGGAAGCTGTATTTGACTTAATAGTTTTTTCCTATCAGGGAGTACGCATGTATAGCAGAATTATGCCAATCGATCCCATAATACCTGAAAGAATAGTAAAACAAATCAAAACTTTATTGCTAGTAAAAGGAGAAGAAAAATGACTACTATATTTTATAAAAATAATTTATCACAAACTGCTTTAATTAATCCCACAGACGTTATAAAAGCAATTCCCAATTTCCCAGAAGTTTGTATTTCTACTTTTTCTAAGTCTATTATAGATAAATTTGCTGCTTTAGAACATGTAGAAATTATTACACACATCTATAATGCCAATGGATCTATTCCTATTTATAAAATTACGTATGGCGGAATGGAAATTGCCTTTTACCTCTCTTTATTATGCGCTCCTGCCAGTGTTAGCTGCTTAGAAGAGGTAATCGCATTAGGAGCTAAAAAATTCATATTCTTTGGAAGCTGCGGAGTATTAAATAATAGCTATGTGCAAAACCATTTAATCGTACCCACTTCCGCTGTCAGGGATGAAGGCACCAGCTATCATTATATAAACGCAAGTGATGAAATTGAGCAAGATACTGAACTGACAGACATTTTAAAAAATTGCATGAAGCAATGTGGGTATTCCTATGTCAGTGGAAAAATATGGACAACGGATGCCATTTATAGAGAAACTCACGACTTAGTCAGGGAACGCAAAAAAGCAGGCTGTATTGGTGTTGATATGGAATATTCTGCTTTACTTGCTGTTGCACAATTCAGAAAGGTTAAGTTTGTGCAGTTTTTCTATGGAGCTGATAATCTGGATAGCTCTGAGTGGGAACCACGGGACTTATTGGATCACGGATTAAGTAAGTCTGACAAATACTTCGCTTTAGCATTGGAATGTGGTTTAAATATTTAAAATATAATGTATAATATGATTCATATAATAATAAATCTAAAGGAGATATAAGATGAACCCAATGGATATATTCAAAATTCAAAATTCCTGGAATGAATTTAAAAGAAACCACCCCAAGTTTCCTCTTTTTATAGACGCTGTTTCAAAAGAAGGGATCTCAGAAAACACCATTATTGAAATCAAAGTTACAACTGCCGAAGGGAAAACATATGATACTAACCTAAAGCTGAAAGCATCAGATATTGAGCTGATAAATGATTTGAAAAACTTAACCTAAGATTCTTATGGCAGCTTTACGTGTACTAATATGCACAGAAGGGAGTTTACAATAAAAATATTATATATTACTGACTTAGACGGAACACTTTTAAATACAGATAGTCGGATTAATTCTGAAAGCCTTACTATTATTAATCACCTGATAGAACAGGGTATGTGCTTTACCTTTGCTACGGCAAGATCCCTTATTTCTGCAAGAAAAGTCATTAAAGGACTGCGAACAGATATTCCCGTTATTGTATATAATGGTGCCTATATTATGAATGCAAAAGATGGCTCCATCATATATTCCTGCTCTTTTACAGAAGAAGAGCGCCTGCATATTAAGGAATTATTAAATGGGTTTGACACATCTCCTATTGTGTATTCCTTTGTCAATGGGAAAGAGAAGGTTTTGTGGAATACAGCGTCTGTAAATGATGGAATCAATCGTTACATCTCCTGTCGGGAAGGAGATCCCCGCATGAATCCTTGTACCGGAATGAATTCTGTTTACCAGGGAGATATTTTCTACTATACCTGCATTGGTGAACAAGAAGATTTACAGCCTATTTACGATAAACTTAAGGACGACAAACGCTATACTTGTGTTTTGCAGCAAGAACTGTACAGACCGGAATATTGGTTGGAAATTATGCCAAGGAAAGCAACCAAGGCAGAAGCTATGAAGCACCTGAAAGAAATATTAAATTGTAAACGAATTATTTCCTTTGGGGATGCCTTGAATGATATACCAATGTTTCAAGAAGCTGATGAAGCATATGCTGTATCCAATGCTGTTCCTGAACTAAAACAAATCGCTACCGGAATCATTGGTTCCAATAATGAAAATGGGGTGGCCATATGGCTGCAAGAACATTACAAAAAAAGATAATGGAAAAACAGAGGAAATTATATGAACGCTATCAAACATTTCGATGATTTTATACAACGCTTATATGAAACTGGCATGACAATGGGGGGAGAAAACGGGGAAGGTGTTTTTACCTTATGTGATTATTTTGCCGATAATATTAAGTGGCATATAGAGGAGCCGGAAGTTGACCCTTGGGAATGGAGAATGAGGGTACTAAACGAATGCGATGATATCGCTTATGGGAAATTTTTCTTTAAGAAAAGCGGCTATATTACAAAGGAATGGTATCCGTATTTCTATGCAGTAAGACGTGGGCATAGAATACTATCGGAAGAATATGAAGAAGGCAATATCAGCCAATATGCCAAAAGAATCTATGAACTGGTGGACGAGCACAAGGAGCTTCCTCTGCATCTCATCAAACAGTATGGTGGATTTACCAAAGAAGATAAATCAAAATTCGACTCTGCCATCACTGAACTGCAAATGAAATTCTATATTACAATGTGCGGCAGAGCCAGAAAGCAATCCCAAAAAGGCGAAGAATATGGATGGTCCTCCACTGTATTCTGTAAGACTGAGGATTTTTTTGAAATGGAAGTTATTCAGGCAGCAGAAAAAATTGCTCCTGAAGAAGCATATAAAAAGATTGAAGCAAGAATATATGAACTAAATCCGGACGCAAAAAGCAATAAGGTTAAAAAATTTATTTTAGGCTGAAAATATATTAAAGAATGGATAAAATATGAATCATAAAGAAAGAATGCATGCCAACCTTCCATATAAGGCATGGCTGGATGGATTACCTGAAGATAGGATGGAAAATAAGAAAAAATTGTATGAATACAATCATCTTCCTCCCGAACGCTTTCATGAATTGCCGGATTTAATCAAGAAAATACTTGGAAGATCAGGAAATAATATCAACATCGAGAGTCCCTTTTATTGTGACTATGGCTATAACATTGAAGTTGGTGATAATTTTTATGCTAACTATAATTTTACAGTACTTGATGTTGGAAAAGTGACTTTTGGCAAAAATGTCATGATTGCACCCAATGTATCAATTTACACCGCAGGACACCCTATCCATCCGGAGGCAAGAAATTCCGGATATGAATATGGAATTGATGTAACGATCGGTGACAATGTCTGGATTGGCGGAAGTGTAACTATATTACCCGGCGTTTCCATAGGTGACAATGTGGTAATTGGGGGCGGTAGCGTTGTTACAAAGAATATACCTGCAAATGCGTTGGCAGCAGGTAATCCTTGTAAGGTGATACGATTTATTACTGATGAAGATAAGAAATATTATTATAAAAATTTGGAATTTGATGTTTCAGATTATTTATAACCTTAAATATTTTTTTAAGGAATCCATAAGCTCTTCTTGCTTTAATGGCTTTGATAGAACATCATCAAAGTTTTTACTAAAGTAACTATTTTTA
>CAYXCV010000026.1:0-26172 GCA_964463365.1 uncultured Kineothrix sp. | reverse complement strand
TTGTGTTTTACAATTACTTTTATTATAATTGTAAAGAAACTAAAAGTCTTTGCCAAAGCATTGCAAATTTCTTATCAAATTATTATCAGTGTGGAAATAACTTTTAAAACTCCTAAATACGGAGTTTAACAAGTTCTAAGTTCCACACGCGGATGGGTGTAAACATGGATTGTTTTATTATAGAGGATGAGCTTGTAGTGGCTCAATCGATTTGTGAATATTTCAGACTTTTTGAACTGACCTGTGACTATGCTGTTTCTTATGAGGAGGGTCTTGCTTATTTAAAAGAGCATCCGGTTTCTTTGTTGCTTCTGGATATAAACTTAGGTGAGGAATCCGGCTTTGCGCTATGTAAGGAAATACGGAAGCAATATGACTTTCCCATTCTCTTTCTCAGTGCCCTGTCCAGTGATAGTGATGTTCTGACTGCCATAGGGGTCGGCGGAGATGACCTGATTGCCAAGCCTTTTTCTCTTGCCGTTCTTTATGCCCGGGTAAATGCAATTTTAAAGCGGGAACAGATAAGAGGTGAGAAACGGGATTCTGCCCCTTCCCCCGACTGTCCTGTTTTCGGGGATATAATAATTGATTTTCAAAAAGCATTGGTAAAAAAGGATAAGGATGTTATAAAGCTTAAGCCAATGGAATGGCGTCTGCTGGTATATTTATTGGATCATAAAAACCGGGTCATCAGTAAAGAAGAACTGCTTACCCAGGTATGGCAGGAAACCTATATTGGAGAAGGAACATTAAGTGTACATATCCGGCATCTAAGAGAAAAACTAGAGATCAATCCAAACAAGCCTGTATATATTAAGACGGTGTGGGGAACGGGATATATGCTGGAAATTCAGTAACGGAAAGGAGTTGAAACAAACATATGAAAAGAATTATATCCATTTATGCTATTATAACAACTGCTTTTCTCCTTCTTTTCCTATGTCTGCTTCTATCCATGAATCCCCAATCTGTTTCTCCATCCAAAGTTGATTTACTGGCGGTGAATCGGATAGCCCATCAGGTTTCCGTACACTGGGATGACCTTTCTTCTCTGAACGAAAGTGTCTATGAGTTTACCGTATTTGACAATAACGGTAATTGTCTGTTCCGTACCAATGACAATCTGCCTGATACAAAATCACAGTCGGTGCAGGCAGGCATGGTCTGCTGGGATATTGTTACTTCTGCCGGCACTTCCTCCGATGAGCATATCCTTGGTACTCTGTATCTGGTTACCGATCAAGCTGCCCTCCGTCATAAAAACTCTGTTGACGATAAGTACAAGCTGATAGCGATTCTACTTTTAACAGTGGCTTTTACCGGCTTTTCCCTTCTGTATTTTTACTGGAATATGATACGTCCGTTTCGAACACTTAAGGGCTTCGCCGACAACATCTCAGATGGCAATCTTGACAATCCGCTGCCTATGGACAGACATAATTTGTTCGGAGCTTTTACGGAAAGCTTTGATTTGATGCGGAATTCTTTAAATGAGGCAAATCAGAAAGCCATCTCTCTTGATAAAAGCAAGAAAGAGATGGTTGTTTCCCTAAGTCATGATATACGCACCCCTGTCACTTCCATAAAAGTGCTTTTAGAGCTCTTGCTTATTATGCATAAGGAAGAGGATGCGGAGCGCCAAAAGCTGCTATCCATTCAGGAGAAGGCCAGTCAGATCGAGCAGCTTGCCAATAACCTGATGCACAGCACCCTGGAGGATCTGGATGAATTATCGGTTCACCCGATATCTGCCCCCAGCTACCTGTTGGAGTCTATTTTCCGGAATGCCGATACAGACGATATGCTGGAATACGGCAGTATCCCTCCCTGCATACTTCAGCTTGATATAGCCAGAGCCCGGCAAGTGGCTTCTAATATTATCAGTAATTCTCATAAATATGCCGGCACCAAGATAACCATTTCCTTCGAAGTCATCGACACATATCTGCATGTCTGCATTGAAGATACAGGCACCAGCCTGCTGCCGGAGGAAATTGAAGCAGTATGCAATCAGTACTTCCGCGGACAGGCTGCCATTGCTTCCGGAAAGGAAGGTGAGGGCATGGGACTATATCTTTCAGAAAAAATGATGCGGAAAATGGGTGGGGACTTGGAAGTGTATCACTGTAATCCCGGATTCGGTGTACGGTTGTTGTTCGCTTTATCTTAGAATTTATAAATATTTTTAAAATACATGCTATAATATAACAAATAAATAATTAGAAGAAAGGATCTTAAATTATGAACGATAATTCCATTAAATTTCTTTATAGAAAATTATTTGAAATCAAATTGTTAAAATCTACTGGAGATGCATTTCAACAATTTGTATATCGACTATTAAACGAAATTCATCCTACGTTTATAAAAATAGAAACACAAGGTGCCACGGGAGATAGAAAAATGATGGATATATACGTGGTCAAGGTATATTTTTTCAAGTCTATGGTCCAAAAGATGTAGATGTAAATCTCACTTCACAAAGCACTGCTATCAAGAAAATGGCAGATGATTTCAATATCCTAAAAAAACATGTGAGCTCTGGCTATTGGGAAGATATCAAGGAGTATATATTTGTTTTTAAATCATTTCGTGGCTCATATCCAGATGTTATTGAACAAATGAATATGTTAGAAAAAGATAACCCTAACGTTACTTTTTCAATTTACGATATAGATGAGTTATTAAGAAAATTTACCGAATTGAATATAGAAAAAATGTCTATTGTTTCCGATACGATTATTCCACAACCTGATTTTGAAATGGTTAGTTTTGAAGTTATGGGTGATATTATCAGTCATTTGATTTCTGTTGGAGCTGCAAATAACATAGATCAAACTAAAGAACCTCCTGATTTTGAGAAAAAAATTATTTTTAATAATATTTCAAGCTTTCAATCTCAAAACTTAAGGGTTGCAAGTTATAAAATAGAGCAACTAGATGATTACCTTTCGTCTTACTCAGATAAAAATATTGCGGATTTACTTTGTTCTATAATGAAAAAATTATATGAAGACGCAAAGCTACTTTATCGTGATAATTCGGTGATGCAGTTCCAACATATTTTAAACTCTTGTCATAATCCAAAAATCCCAAATAGCTATTTACAAACTATAGAAACCAATAGCTATATTATTATGGCAAAATATTTTGAAACCTGCGATATTTTTAAAGAGCCAAAATAATAAAGTAGTGGGTTCCACTACTTTATTTGTATGCCTAACAATTTATCTTGAGGACTTGTATCATATAATTTAAGTCTTACACTTTCTCTTATCTGTTTTGCAAATAAATCATCTCCTGAATCCTGAGCCGCTTCTACAATATTATCAAATATATCATAATTCATATTTATAATATATTGCTTTTTCTGTTTAACACACATTTCAGATGCTATCTTTAACATTCGATAGCACTGTCTTGGATCTGTCTCAGCAAACAAACTTCCATCATGATAAAGAAATTGAACATTACTATTTTTTTGTATATCCCATATTAACAAATCCATACAAAACATTTTTACATTTCCAATTCCACCTGATCCATCATCTTGTATTTCGACATTAATATCAAATCTAATTTTATTATCACCAGGGTTATTTACTATATCAATTCCTGAATATTTCCTCTCCCCGTATATATAGTCAACATATGCTGAAAATTTTCTACTCATTTCCTGTTTTATTAATTCAATTTCATTAATATATGCAATAGATTTAATATTATTTTTAGCCATTTCAGCTTGATTTTCAGCCTTTCTTATCTCCAATTGCTTAATTGCAGAATCATATTGTTGCATTCTGCCTAACATCACTTTTAACTCCGTAAGTCTCTCCTGTAGTTTTTCATATTCTGAAGTTGAAACCTTATTTTTTATAAATTCCATATTACTATTTACAGTTCTATCCAATTGATTAAGTTGACTTTTTATTTTATTAACTTCCGCCAAATAACCTTTTTTATCTTTAATTAATCTTGTTTTTCTGCCATCAAGTAGTTTTTCATGAAAGAGAGATATTTCATTTAAACTTTTAAGCATTTCTGCTGGAAAAATGATATTAGCCTCTTTATAGAGTTCATTAACCTGATTTGCTTCAATATCAACTTTAAGGTTTAAATTCTCATCTATACTTTTTATTATATTTTCATTTTTAACAATTTGATTGATTAGGTCATTCTTTTCAGATGTAATTTTTTCTATATTTGCCTTTATTTCATTATATCCTTCTGAAATTTGAAATTTATCTAATTTGTTTTGTAATTCAATTATCTCTTTACGTAAATTAGTCATTTCTATGCGGATGTCACTTCCAGACATTGCTTCCTTAATTTCAGAATCATTTTTTAGTAATCTTCTACTACTTTCAATTTTATTAATTTCTTCTTTAATCTTTATTTTTTCTAAAATTAAAGAAACATCTAAACCTAATAAAAAAGCATTTAAAAGTAATGACTGATGCTCATCTTCACCTTTTTTAAATTTATTCCAATATAAATATCCTTCTTTTGGAATTCTTAAATTACGGCTAATTAAACCTCTAAAAGAAATGTATTTATAATCCTCAACATGAAAATAGCTTTCAGCCTCAAGAAATTCTTTCACTTCAGATACTTTAACTTTCTTTTCATCTAGATACATAAATTTATCATCATCTATACTTCTTATAAGATCATGATCTTTACCTCGACAATTTAATACTAATTTAAAATCCCATCCTTTCAATTTAAGAATTTCTTTATGAGCGTCGCTCCTGCACCCCAGGCAATAATCAATCAGCTTAATAGATAAGGTTTTTCCAACACCATTTACAGTATTGGTTTTTTTTTCATTTTCTACCCCCTTGCTACCGAGGATAATATTAATCGAGTCTGGCTCTAATACCAAATCATGAAAAGATTCTTTATTTGCACTTAGTTTCTTTAAATACATTATAAAGTTCTCCTTTCTGATTTAGATCAATTGCTTTTAAAGCATATAGTAAATCTAATGTAAGAATAAAATTATTAAATGAGTGTTTTTTTGAAATTTTACCTTTTTTTATATAAGAGACTAAAATTTTATCCCAACATGCATCAACCGTCATAGGCACAGATAATACAGCAAGTACATATGCGCCTAATCCCAAGTATGACTCTGATAATGTTATATGCTTTTTTGGCATAATCATATTTATCTGTCCCTTTCTTTATATCTGATAAATATTATAACATGCTTATATTGATTAATGCCACACTTTTTAAAAGGTTTAGTTGAGATTGTGTATTGCAACATTTGGCGTTAAACAAGCTGTCTGTCTCATCCAATTCGGATGTATCATGCATGCGCATAATATGAACCTCATCTTTTATTTCACAAAATTATTTTACCCACTCTTCATAAAGTACTTCCAACTCTGTTTCCATGCTTTCTTTCTCAATTTGTAAAGTTGTCAAATACTCAGCGTCAGTGCTGTTTTGAACCATTTCATCTTCTATTGATTTTAGTTTAAGTTCGTACTCTTTAATTTTTTCTTCCAATCGTTCTCTTTTAATATTATTTTGTTTTAACTCTTTATCAGAGTTTCCAAAACATTCTGTTTTACGTTCTGATTTATGCGCCTGCTTTTTAGGCTGTTTTTTATCTACGTCTGTACATGTTTCCTCTTTTCTTTTGGAACACTCGGAAAGATAATAGCTATAATCTCCATGATAGATTTGGGCTGTACCCTCAGTTATTTCTATAATCTTATTTGCTACTTTTTGAATAAAGTATCTATCATGAGATACAAATAAAAGCGTTCCTTTATATTCCGCTAATGTTTCTTCTAATACCTCACGCGAATCAATATCCAAATGATTGGTTGGCTCATCTAATATCATGAAATTAACCTTTTCAAATGTTAAGGAGCATAGCTTTAACCTGCTTTTTTCTCCCCCTGATAAATTCTTAATTTTTTTAAATACATCTTCCTTATAAAATAATACTTTAGCAAGCTGTTTTCTGGCAGCTTCATTGGTAATCTGATGCTGACTTAAAAAGTACTCTAAAATTGTCTGCTCCTCATCTTCAAACTGTAAGTGTTGAGGCAGATAACCAATCTTCACCTGAGAGCCAAGTTTTATCATACCGGAATCCAATTCCATCTCCCCTAATATTAATTTTAATAAGGTGGATTTGCCGCATCCGTTTTTCCCTATGATACAAACACTATCCTGATAATATATATGAAATTCAATCTGCTTCAACAGTGCTTTTTGATCAAAAGATTTGCTGACGTCTTCAACCTGAAGCACTAGCTTTCCAGTTCGATTATCAATGTCATCCCCTAATGTGATTTTCTTTGTTTCTATAGTTGGACGGTCTAAAACGTCAGTTTTTTCGAGACGTTTTTCTAATTCCTTTGCTCTCTTATACATAGCTTCACTATCACGCATCGCTCCCCAGATTCGGTAACGTTTTATCTGATTTTCCATTTGTTCGATTTTTTTCTGCTGGTTTTGATAGTGTTTATAATCAATAAGAAACCTTCGTTCTTTCTCTATCACATAAAAACTATAATTACCTTCATAATGAATTGCCTGGCTGAATTGCAGCTCTATGATTCTATCCACAACGCGATCCAGAAAATACCTGTCATGAGATATGATAAGAACCGATCCTCTATATTCTTTTAAGAAGTTCTCCAACCAGTCCAGGGTTTCTAAATCCAAGTGATTGGTCGGTTCATCCAGTAAAAGAACATCCGGCTCCTCCAAAAGTAATTTTCCTAAAATCACTCTTGTCTTTTCACCCCCACTTAAACTATGAAATGGTAGTAACTTTAATTCATCTGTGATCTGAAGCCCTTCTGTAATCTTATTAATCTTAGTTTCAAACTCATAACCCCCAAGTAATTCATATTGTGAAGATAATCTTCCATAAGAACTGATCGCATTTTCTAATTCAGTACCTTGTAAATGTTCAAATCTATACTCCAATTCCTTCATTTGTTCACTTATAAGAGAAACCTTTTCAAAAGCCATTCTTATGACCTCTATTGTTGTAACGCTCTCATCATATACCGGAATTTGATTTAAGTATCCTATTTTAATATCTTTGCGAAAACTAATATCTCCCTCCTGATAATCTTCCATCCCCATAAGGATTTTAAAAACTGTTGTTTTTCCACAACCATTTTGTCCGATAAACCCTATTCGTTCCCCGGTCTTTATTTCAAAGCTTATCTTTTCAAAAATCTTTGTTGCACCATAATATTTTGTTAAGTTATTAATACCTATTTCTATCATAACAATCTCCATACCTTTCCATATAAATGCACGTAAAAAAACCAAAGCCAATAAGCTTTGGTTTTCAACTATTTGAATGAACATATCTCATTACTATCTAACTTGAATATTCCAAAATTCTTATCCGGTTCCTTATAAATCTATTAAATTTGGACGCACTTATCCCCTTAATGAAAAACTGTGCAAACATAACAGATTTAAAATTTATCCATCTAAGAGTTTGATTCATGTTCATAATTCCTTCCTTAATATATTATATATGATATGTCACTTTTTAATACTCGTCAAGAGTTTGAATTCATATTATGTATGAATTCATATCGATACAGCCTTGGCTGCCACTTCCTTTTTATAAGTCATTACCAAAAGTATAACCGATAATACGGAAACAATCAGGCATGTCATTGGCATGTTCAGCCATAAGCCATTAAGTCCCAAAAATCCTAATGCCATAAGAACGATAACAGGGACAACCAGTGACAGGGATATAGCAATCACAGTTGCAAAGCCCGCCCTTCCGGTGGCAGATAAGTAGCTCTGTGTGGCAAGAGGTATCCACCGTGTTGCAAAGGTAAAGGCGAATAAGGACAATGCATGAACGGACATCGTAACCAATTCTAAATCATTAACATTTACGAAGATGCTGACAATCGTTCCTCTGGCAAAGAGCAAAATACCTGTCATCATAATAGAAATCACAGCGCATATACCAAAGCACCTGCGTTCAATGGCATATATTCTCTTATAATTTTTCATTCCAAAATTGTATCCTATTGCCGGCTGCAAGGAATCACAAAGTCCATAGAGCAGCGGGAGAACCAGGCTTTCCGCATACATTAACACACCGTAAGCAGCTACTGCAGTAGCTCCGCCCAGACGCAGCAGGAATACGTTGATAATAATAGATGTAACACGACCTGCTATATTATCCAGGAAGGACGGAGTACCATTTTTAAGAATGGTCATTATTATCTTACGGTCAAATTCAGGCTTAACAAACCGCAGTTGAAGTTTGCCTTGAATAAACGGCAAAAAACCTAAAATAACGCAAACCACCATACCGATGCATGTAGAAAGAGATGCACCTATGATTCCCATATTAAAAACTAATAAAAATATAATTTCCAAAACTGCACTAATTACAGACATCAAAACATTTAGCACCAGACTAAAGCGTACTTTTCCACAAATACGGAGATAATTGTCTACTGCAAACATAATGGTTGTAAATGGAGAGCAGGCTGCATATACACGCAAGTACTGTGATGCCATCTCAACAATCTGTTCATCGGCTCCCATGAACCGTACAAGATGCTTTGCAGATAAAAAGAGGATAGCTCCTAGGATTGCTCCGAAAACAATAATCATCAGACAGGCGCTTGAGAAAATAACACTTGCTGATTTTTCATCCTTTTCACCAAGCTTTATAGCGATTGGAACGGAAGAACCCACCCCAATTAAGTCTGCAATGGAAAAGTTAATAATAACAAGAGGCATCACAAGATTTAACGCGGCAAAAGCAGCAGAACCTAATATTTTTCCTACAAGTGCCCCATCAATAATCTGATAGAGAGATGAAACCAACATACTGATAATACCGGGAATAGCCACATAAGCTAGAAGCTTCGTAGGCGGTGTCTTTTCGTATAATACTTTATAATCCATAATTTTTACTCCTTCTGTCATACTCTTTAGTTTTTACTGTTTTAGCATGATTTTTAATAATTCTGCGATTGTCAAAGAAATCGCCTTTATCTCTATTTGAGAGGTATTGATGCAAAGATCATAATTTTCTTTTGCTCCCCATTTATGACCTGTAAAAAATTTGTAATATTTTGCTCTGTTTTTATCTATTTCCTTAATCTTTCCTTCCATTTGAGCATCAGAAAGATGTTCATTTTCCAGTGATTTTTGCCGGCAGCGTTTTAAGCGGGCATCCTTATCGGCATAGATAAAGATTCTTAAAGGGTGATAGTCCCTCAGAATATAATCAGAGCAACGGCCAATTATAATGCAGTCGCTTTCTTTTGCCAGTTCCTTAATAATAGTTTGCTGCTCTCCATAGATTTTTGCGTTAAGTGTGAGCTGTGGGTTGATTGGCGAATGAAAGGATCGACCGATGGTATTGGGAAAATAGTTAATCGGCACTTTTTCAGTGATACTTTCAACATATTCCTCTGCTATACCGCTTTTTTGTGCAATAGCAGTAATAATTTCATTGTCGTAATAGGCAATCCCCAGGCTTTCTGCAATACGCTTTCCAAGCTCGCGCCCTCCGCTTCCGAATTCACGGCTAATGGTTATTATTCTATTCATATTTTCCTCTCCGTTTCTTGTTTTTCCCTATTTTTTAGTCAAAATAAGCCAGATAAAATATCTGAGCGCACTCAGCATCTTATCTGGCATATCTATTGCGATAGATAACCCTCTGATGATTTAAGTTAATTTATTTTCAGATAGTTGTCTGCTTCTATCTGTAGTAAACATTTATAGGTTCTGTTTAATTCTATCATGGCAGCACGTTGCGATGGGTTCATCCTCTGTAACGTAAGCTCCTCCAGCTTAAAAACAAAGTCAATATTCTCCTTGGCAAATAAAATACCCTGATCATTGAGCTTGATATTTTTGCTTCTCTTATCCTCCTTAGAAGGAGTCAAAACAATATACCCATCTTTTTCCAGTCCTTTTATCGCTGAATTAACGGTCTGCTTACTGAACGCCCATTGGTCACAAAGCTCCTTCTGTGTACATTCTCCTCCTGAATCACGCAGGGAGTACATAATCCAGAACGAACAATCTGAAAGTCCGCTATGTTTCGCCAAATTGCTAAAAATGGCATCTGTTTCCTTTAGAATTTCATTGAATTCCCGCAGTTGCTGACGTATATCCTTCAATATATAATATCCTCCCTATTATTAGTCCGATTTCATACTAGTCAGTATATCTGTGTTGCCATTGAAAGTCAACCTTTTTTATTTTATCTTTTATACCATCATAAAATATACGCAAAAAGGCTTGAATCTCCCTATTTATTCGAAGATTCAAGCCTTTATTCTTTATATTTAAATTGATAACTACCAGATAAACGGAATCAGCCGATACTTCCAGCTTATAATTGCTTGAATCAATAACTTGGTTTGCATGACTTTTCCCTCATATTATTACATTCCTTATGCATAAAAGCTCTTACTTCTTAGATCATTCATTAACGACAGCCAAGAGGATTTAACTGAAAATTGAATGGAATCGGCTGAAAAATTATTTCTGACATTTTCTCTGTTCTTCTCTGAAATCGCATCCATAAAGACTCTAGCTGCATTTTCTTTCAAATCATCTCCGGAAATATCCCGTAGCTGACCCTTGGCAACCTGTGTGTATTGCAGCCGCGACTGCATTATAATAGACTGTAAACCAGCATATTGTTTCTCATAAGCATTATGAAGCTCCTGTAACCTATCCTCTTTAGTTTCAATCTGCCTGTTTCCATTCTCATCCAAGATATATGTAGTTTCTCTATCAGGGTTGCCAAATTCATCTTCAATACGCTGTACAACTGTATCATAAGCTTTTGATATTACAGCAAGATGTTCTTCAATAGAGGGGGCAGGAAATTCCAATTGATACTCTTTACTAATCTCCTCTGCTATTTGATCGATTTCCTCCATAAAAACTGCTGACATATCCATACTTCTTGTATGTAGATGCTTATTGAATTCGTCAATATTATGATCGATATCAATCTGTCCGGCAAGACCATGTTCATCCGCATATGCTCTCAATGCCTTTGCACTATTCAAGCCTTCTTCTGATAAAGTAACTTTATAAGCAAGATCAACTCTCTGTAAATCACTATCTTTCTTTACCGTAACATTGCCCTTCTGTATTTCACGAAACAAATCATACTTTTGTATTGATTGTACTTCATAACGACCTGCATTAATTATTCCAGCCATAATATAACCTCCTCATTTGGTTATCCACAAATTACATGGGCTTTAAGTTCTTCTCTAAACGATCCATCATCCAAGCCAACCGCTTAGTGCGTCCTGCATCTGTCTTAGCATCATAATATGCTCTTGTATAGGTTTTTTTCACAGATGGAGACATTCCTTGAAAATTTGCATATGCCAGCTTATTTTCTTTTAATAACTCAGCCACCATCGCAATTTGTTCCTCTGTAATTGCAGAAGGTTTCGCTGCATTCTCCCAGTTCCCATTTTTCTTAGCTTCTTCTATTTTCTCCCTGCCAAAATCAGTCATCAATCCACGTTTCTCCAGACTTTCAACTAGTAGCTTATTTTTTTCAGACCACTTACTATCTTTTCTACGAGCCGCAAAATATTTAATATAAGACTTATCATCTACTCGCTTCATTAATCCATCGATCCACCCAAAACAAAGTGCCTCTTCCAGCGCTTCACCTGATTTTAATGTTACTAGTTCCTTAGTCTTTCCAAAAAGCAGCCAGATGCCATCACTCGATTGACAGTTATCTATCAGCCAGGCTCTGAACTCATCTCGTGTTTTAAAATGTAATGGATTATTCATGATACTTCCTCCTCAAAATTTAATAGTTATTCTCCATATGGAAAATAGTGTTCTGCTTTAGACTGAAAAACTAACAATTTCCATCCATACCGGTAATAATATTTTCTCTTCATGTTTCTGGCCAATATCATGACATTTATTAAGGTTCTCCAATAGCTCAGGAGTAATAGAATTACTATAAAATATTTGACCATCCACAATTTTGTTATTTTTGTCCTCTGTTATGTTAATCCCAAATATATATTTCATTTTAAAACACCCCTCATGCAGTAATTAGATTTTATCTTTCGCTATATTATACTATAAAGTAACCCCATAAGATATATTTTTCTAACTTATGAGGGCCAATCATAGTAGTTTGGGATTCTATAGTTAGTATATATCAATCGCCATATTATTGACTTTTTTCCGTAACTATTATATTCTAAATATTATAAAGAAACGTATTAACTTTGATTCATATGCGCGATGCGACGCATAGATGGGAGACAGAATGAAAGGCTGGGAATTTACTAAAACACATGTACCATTGAAAATCGTTGAGAAACCTGATCCGGTTGCAAAACCTGGTTATGTTGTGCTTGATGTGAAAGCTTGCGGGCTTTGTCATTCCGATGTTGGTGCATTAGAAGATGAAAGTTGGATGAATCTTATGAGTCCTCCTGTTATCATTGGTCACGAAATGGCAGGGGTAATTACTGAAGTCGGGGAAGGTGTTACCGACTACAAAGTAGGGGATCGTGTTGGTGTATGCCCATTAGGGGCAAAGGATGGTACATCTCCGGGATATACAAGAGATGGGGGCTATTCAACCAAGTCCACAGCACCTGTTGAACAATTGATTCCTGTTCCGGATAATATTGATTTTTCATATGCGGCTGCTGCTACTGATGCAGGCATGACCTCATACCACGCAGTTGTTATTAAAGGTAATATTAAACCCGGAATGAAGGTTGGAATTATAGGTATTGGCGGTCTTGGTCAAGTGGGAGCCAGAATTGCGGTTCTGAAAGGCTGTGAAGTATATGCTTCTTCAAGAAAACCGGAAGCTCGTCAAAGAGCAATGGATTTAGGCTGTAAAGGCACTGTTGAAACAGCATTGGAACTTGCACAATTTAATTTAGATGTTATTGTAGATTTTGCTGGCTCCGGAGATACTACATACAATGCTTTAGAAGCTGTTGGACATAAGGGACGTGTGGTTGTTGCCGGAATGGCAAAACTGGAAGCTCCAATTAATACTATGACACTGATAACAAAAGAAGCAGAAGTGGTTGGCAGCATTGGCGGTACCGCACAAGATATTGCTGACGTGTATGAATTAATGTCGTCAGGACAACTGCAAATGACAGTCCAGGAAATAGAATTTGATCAAATCGCCGAAGGTCTTGAAACACTGAAAAAAGGTGGAGTAAACGGCAGACTTGTTGCAATGATGAATCGATAATTATAAAAACTCGCCAGCCGGTTACTAGGTTGACGAGTTTTTACTTTTCATTAAAAAATAATGACAAAAATAAGATACAAAACCGGTTGATGCAGTAAGTAAATAACCAGTGAATTCCGCCCAAACCACTCTATTACTTTATTACCCTTCGTCTCTAAATAACTAAGCAGTTTTCTTTGATTCAGCAGATGATATAAAAAGTATCCCGCAAGGAATAAAAACAACCAGGGAAATATTGAAAAATAATCGGTTGAATGAAAACCTTGTGCCGGAAAACCTATATAAGATGTTATTAAATTACGATATAGGCTGTTTGGCAATTTACATATATTAAAACTCTCAAAGCCTAAATAGCCGTTGTTTACATTTCTAGTAATAACGAAAAGCAGGATACTGACTATCAACCCAACCAAAGGTCTGCATCGCTTCAAAATTTTTTCTACTAATAATAGTAATAACGAGCAGGAACCAATCAATGTAAGAACTCCGAATAATACCAAACTTTGTGGCATAAACAACTTTGTAATTATTGTTATAAGCAAGCCTGCTAAAAATATAATAATTCCTCTTTTCAGCCTGCGTCTTCCTAATGGCTGGCAGAAGCCTGATAATAAAATAAATGTCCAACAGATACACTGCTGCCATATGTATGCCTTTTGTGATTGATACCATTGCCAATTAAATCCGAACAAATATACCAAGTCCCATACCGCATGGTATGCAATCATATTCAGGAGCGAAATACCTCTTATTATATCTAAAACAGCATATCTTTTGACTTTTACTTTCATATGTACTCAATTCTCCCTATTTCGAATCATTATTCTGTTTATGTACCCTCTCTTTTCAAGGGCGCCTAGCATTTGTGAAACAGCTGCTTTTGAAACTTGAGGGAATTTCGTTCATTTGGCGTAATCCACCAAATCCATGCCTTCTTTAATTTTTCTTTCAGTACCTGTTAATTTATAACCCATTTTTTCGTAAAGATAGCATAATTTCGTCTCTTGTTTAATTGTATCTAATTCCCATTTCTGCGCTTTCGGATAGAACGACTCTGCCTTCTTTATTGCCAATTGTGCATAGCCTTTCCCTTGAAACTCAGGCAATATAAATATTTGCGAAAGTCTAAATGTAATATTGTCAAGCCGTTGAATACGTATATATCCTATATTCTTTTTTTGTAAAGAAATGAAATACTGGTCAAATTTATTTAACGAAAATCTTTTTTTTACTTTATCAAGAGTTTCGCCACCTGGATTCGTGTGGAAATCATTGTACTTATCCATTAGAGCTTTAAATCCAATTATCTGCATTTTTTGTATTTGCTCGCAGTCTTTAACAGTCACTTTAGTCAGACATATATCCATTTTGATATTCTCCCACACTAACTATCACATCCTAAATATTTCTATTTTCATAGTTAGTATGTTCAAATTCTGAGATTTTTATGTGATAAGTCAGAGCCATCTCAATACATAACGCAAGCTCGTTTACCGGTAAGGTTTCCGTTGGTTACTTGCTACACTATAAATTAACTCTCTTAATTGTAATAAAGGTTCTCTGTACTCAACGGGATAATTATAGAATACATTTTTAACATTGGTATCCATACTTTCATCTCCTTCTCATTCGATTTATTTTATAGTAACAGTATACAATGAGAATATGACAACGGAAAGCCATGTTTATAAGTTTATGATTAATTTATATATAAATTTTTACCGAATTCGTATGCTTCTTCTAAATGACCGGTTTTGTCAATCTGTGGATTTCCATTTGTGTCACCACAACCGCCGGCAAGAATCATTCCTTTATCATTAAAACCAATGTAATTAACTATGGCAAATTGATAGTAAGAGGTAACTTGCTCAAAGGTCCAAAACAAATTATCTGCTGCTGTTACAAGCAAAGCACAATCCTTGATTGGATATTTTTCATACCTTCCCAATGGCGGATTTGAATCCTCCTCCGCAATACAATAAAATCTTTCAATAAATGCTTTGATTCTGGAAGATAGTGTCCAGAAATATAATGGAGATGCAAAAACAATCAAATCCGCTGCCTTTATTTTCGGCACAAGCTCATTAAAATTATCTTTTTGTATACAGGGTTTCCCGAAGCGACAGGCATTACAGCCGATACATCCCTTCACCTCGTTTTTTATAAGTGAAATCACCTCAACCTGATGCCCTGCTTCTCTTGCACCTTTTTCAAAACTCTCTATTAACTGTGCCGTATTCCCCTTATGTCTGCCCCCACCTTGTATCACAATTATTCTTTTCATTTATTTCTTCCTTTCAAGTTCTGATTTATTATCGAACCGGTGTGTAATTAATTTCAGCATTGTCAACTGTCGCTTCCAGTTTAAAAATTACAGGCCGTAACCCATCATTACAACTGCAAATCGCAACACCTTTCTTTCTAATCCAATCTCCATAATAAAACACATCATTTCTCGCTCCATGAGCAAGTGCAAACACATATTGATAAATAGCCTTCCATGCTTCATCACAAAACCCATCCGGCTTAGCATAGTCTGCATAAAAAACCTGTCCTTTTTTTAACATAGGACATGCAGTCAATCCTTCCGCACCATATTCCTCTGCCAATTCCTGATCCAATGTAGTCTTAAGTACTGTTATTTTCACTTTTTTCATTATAATAATCCTTCCTTTCCATATTCTACAACATTTATGCTGCTGGCACAGTTGCATTTCTATTGCCAAATTTACCTATTTGTTTTATTATAGATGAAAGTAAATAATTATGGAAGTATGTACTTTTTTGACGCATACTACCCTTGAGGAAAGTGTTAAAATATGAGTATGAAGCAATATGAAGGAAAAATCAAAAATCTTACAGATACCCCCTTTGGTTATACACTATCAATGATTGGTGGAAAATGGCGTCTTACCATTTTATACTGGCTAGCAGAATATGATGTAATCCGCTTTAATGAACTTCAAAGGTTGATTGGTGCAATTACTTATAAAACATTAAGTGCACAGTTAAAGGAAATGGTCGCCGACGGGCTGATTATTCGTACAGAATATCCACAAATCCCTCCTAAGGTTGAGTACAGTCTATCCGAAAAAGGACGCTCTCTGTACCCAATCATGGAAAGTATGTGTAAATGGGGAGAAGAGAATAGGTAAAAGAGCGCTATTTATTTCTGATTTTGAAATAAATAACGCTCTAAATATTAATTGATAAGGTTAGTTTAATCTTAAATATATTCTAATAACCACTGATTTACTATTTCCTCATCTTCCTTTGTCATAAAGGGATGTTCGCTATTTTCAGAAATAGTCAAGTGACACTGAAAGCGATTGCAAAATTTCGTTATCTCTTCCAACGATTGCATATTATCTTTTCCACCAAATAAAATAAATGTAGAAAAACCCCATTCTTCTATAGGATGTTCTTTAACATAGCTGTAATACTTCCACGACAAAATATCTATTGGTGTGGAAATTTCAAGTTTTTCCTGCAACTCCTCTTCTGTCACTTCAAACCAAACAAACATCTGATGTATCAAATATTCCATATTTACGATTGGAGATTGAAACAATACCTTCTCAAATATTCGATTTCTATATGCATATAAGCTAAAAAATGCACCCAAACTACATCCATACAAAGATACGGTCTTCCAATTCGCATATACATAATTCGCAATCATATCTAAATCTGCAATTCCATTCCAAATATCACATCGATAATTTTGATTTGTTCTTTCCCCATGTTCAGGTAAATCAAAGCTAATCGTTTGATATCCCTTGCTATTTGCTATCTTTGCAAATTGTTTCGCACTTTCTTTATTTGACATTTTTCCATGAATATAAATGTATACTTTCTCTGCTTTTTCTCCCCATATGATAGCAGGGATATTATTTATATATGTCTTTTTATTTGTCATATCTTCATCCTAAAATTAATTAATTATTAATGACTCTAATTTTTTCGCCCGTGCAAACGCTTCCTGCAAAAACTTTTCAGCCGAAATATCTTTATAATCCCAATTCATCGCCTCTATCGCAACTGCTCCCGAATAATTTGCCTCTGCTATTTTTGACATAGTATAAGGCCAATCAATTGCATTATCAAAAGGCAGACGATGTATGGAATTTCCGGCATAGTCATGCAAATGTAATGCCATTAAACGCTCTTTGTATTTTGTCAAAAAATCATATTCAGGGTAATACCGATAATGATGACAGCAATCATAGCAAAAACCTAAGTTCAACGAGTCTACCTGCTTCAGCACATACGTTAAGTTATTAAGGTTGTGCAAATTCTCCAACGCAACATTTACCCCTAACTGCTCTGCCTTTTCTACAATTTTATTTATTCTGTAAATCCCTAAATCATTATACTGTTTATCATCATCAGGCAAATGCACGACCATGGTTGGAATATCAAACTCAGAACAATCTTTAACGCATTGCTCATAGCAATTAAAAGTCGCTTCTCCATCTAAACTATCCAGCCAAATATAATCTTGAACCTGGAATGGCGTGTGTATATTTTCGATAAAAAGGCCGGCTTCCCTAACAGCTTGAGGGCCACTTCGGTAGTCCCCACGATCTAAATGTTCACTCCACCACAATAAAACACCATCAAATCCAGCTTCCTTAATTAATCTATAACGCTCTTTTATCGGTAACTCATAACCGAACCAATCATAAATAGTAATCATCTCAATTTTTCCTTATATTATTTTAAATGAAAAATACCTTCATTTCCAAATTCAAATGTTCCACCTGCTTCTATCTCGAAATGTTTCTTTGCAATACCTAAATCAATCATATCCATTGAATGGTCATTTGCAATTTGTGCGCTTAAAGTGTTGTTCTCATACTTAAACATAGCTTTTTGTGAGTTTACAGCACTTGGAGCAAATTGTACAGATTTCATTCCATTTTGTACCCATTGAGGCAAAGGCTGATCGCTTATGATTCGTTCTTCTATCCCCTTTACTTTTCTATGGATAGCTGATCGCACCATTTTTTCTGTTCGTGAGGGAGCTGCCACTTTGCCTACCACTATCACACAAACCAATTCTTCGCCACTATCAATAGTTATTTCGTCCTTATCAAAGGTACCGCCAACCCAACATGTCCCTAGACCCAAATCAGTGATAGCAAGAACTAAACCTTCCCCATAATATCCAACCTTTTCCTTCAGATCTTTATCACCCTTTTTGCCTTTCATCAATATAAGAGAATGTACATTGGAAAATAACCCATAACTTTTTCTCAGCTTTCTAAAAGCACCGCTTCCATCCTCCATGAAGGTCATTGTTAACCCAGATGTTTCATTTAATTGATTAATAAGAGAAATAATATTTTCTTTTTCCAAACCTGTGATTGGTTCCTTTTCAAACTTTCTACGTGAAACTCTATTTTCTATTGCACTGCGCATAAAACTACCTCCAATTTTCTATATTTTGATTGTTTTATTATTGTATAAACTTAAAATGACGCGCCAACATATTGCATGTCTCTTCTCGTGTATCTTGGTTAGTGTTTTCTCTTACTATTGTGAAAAATCCGCTTTCAATCCATTCATTATAATGCTCCTGGCTATTAATCAGTGCCAGACAGTCCTTAAAGTTTTCCATGGTTTTTTCCGGATTTTCCGAGTCCTTAATTTGCTCTAAAAGAAACTGCTTTTCTAGATCGGTTCTGTCAAAAAAACTGTTTACTGACATTGATTGGGGTGAAAGCATAATCGCTACTTGATGATAATCTGCAATCTGTTTAAGCATATCCAGCGGAATATTTGTATCCACAATAACCTTTTTATGTTCAGAAATGCGAATAAGCTCAACAATTTCAAACTCAGCCATTTCACGAGAATTTCCGCAAAACCATGAATCATACTCCTGCGGCGTTCTGTTCAAAAACTTCTGCCAGTCATTATGAGTTCGAAAATAACACATATTCGGTTGCATTTCAGGCTGTGCAATTGCATTGAATTTATCCGCACTGTAATTTTCTTCACAGTGGATTAAGTCATATTTATCAGCCAGCCACTTACACATTGTTGATTTTCCAGCGTACGCTGTTCCATTAATGAAATAAACATTTTTTAAGTAATGCTTTAATATATTATTTTTAATATTCAAAAATTACCTCCATCAAATAACAAATCCCTTATAAACAACTGTACTACCGCAACGATACCATAATATTTATTTTATTAGGTTTGTTTTTATTTTTTTAATAAATACTTAATGTAAATTTTATAATTAGCTTTACAAAATATGTCGTGTTATGTATAATTATGCTATCATAAAAATGAGTAGGAGAATAGTAAAATGAGTGTAGCATCTTTAGTACTTGGAATTATTTCTGTAGTTATTGGAGTATTTTCAGCTGGCTCTTTAGGATGGTTAGGGGCAATACTTGCAATAATAGGTATTATTTTAGGAGTTCTTGGAAAAAGAGATTCCAATCAGAAAGGTCTTGCGACCGCAGGTTTTGTTTTATCAATTGTTGGGTTTATTTTATGCATAATTCTTTATGTTGCATGCATCGCATGTATTGGTGGTATAGCATCACTATAGTTATAAAAGCAAGAATAATTAAAGCTCCTATGATTGTAGCAATCATAGGAGCTTTTTATGAGGTGAAAAAATGCATTTATATTTTGAATTTGGAGAATTAACTATTCCTTCCTATGGACTCTGTATTATGTTGGGTGTTATAGTGGCTAATCTCCTTGCAATATATATTATAAAAAGAAATAAGCTTAGTATGGATGATTTCATTATCCTAGAGGCATATACCTTTTTAGGTGCCTTCATTGGGGCAAAATTATTATTTCTTTTTGTCTCGAGAGATTTGATAGAATGGAATAGAATATTTGAAATTGATTATTTTAATGATTTAATGCAAGGTGGGTTTGTCTTTTACGGTGGACTCATTTGGGGACTAATATTTACTTTTATAGCTGGAAAAGTCCATAAAATAAATGCAGTAGTTTATATTCGTAATCTTATATATGCAATACCGTTGATACATTGTTTTGGAAGAATTGGATGTTACTTGGCGGGATGTTGCTACGGTATTCCTTATAACGGATTTGGAGCTGTGATTTTTCCGAAAGATTCTTTGGCACCATCAGGTGTGGCACTTTTTCCAGTACAATTGGTCGAAGCAACTGGATTAATGCTTATTGCTATCATTATTTTGTTACTACAGACAAAAATAAATTGGGTATACACCTTAGAAACCTATTTAATCTCGTATTCAATATTACGATTTGCCCTGGAATATGTTAGATATGATAAGGTAAGAGGGAAGTTTTGGGTTTTCTCCACCTCGCAATGGATAAGTATTGCGTTAATATTTGTTTCGATTTTTTTAATAATTTATAATTATAAATCAAATCCAAAGCATGAATAAACTAATTTTTTTCTAAAACCATGTTTCTCCGCTGTTTTAGCAGAAGCAATATTATCAGCAGAACATTCCCAAAATGGCACCTTTCCTTTTGCGATTACTGCATCAAGAACAGAACACGAGGCGCTATAAGCGTAACCCCTTTTTCGATAACATTCTAAAGTTTCAACTCCAATTTCATGAAAACTATCAGAAATAAAACTAGTATAACTTAAGGAAACGGCCATGTTATCTTCAAGACAGCAATAACCTATTCCATGAAGAAAAAATTTATCTAAAGAATCCCAATATTGATTTATTGTTTCTTTAATAAGTTCCGTATTAACTTGGGATTCCAGTAATTCTTCATTAACAATGTATACCTTTTTTTCGTGCTCGCAATTATGATAGCCTTGATTATTATTATCATAAGCATAAAGATTTTGTTCCCATCTATCCGGCTTTTTAGCAGAAATTAATTCATAAAAAGAGTCGTTCAATAATTCATTTATACAATTAACCTCAAACCGTGTGTGCCCCTGCTCCTTTAAAAAAGCTACAAGATACTCATTCACAAATGGCATAAAATTCATAGTAAAATGTTCTGATAACCTATTACCGACAACACCAAATCCAGAAACACCTTTTGACCAAATTAACGCAGTAATTGGATTCTCTAAATCATCAACAAAAACTGCTCCCGGACTATATCCATCAATAACCGATAAAAAGGCATTGCTGCTTATATTTCTATCAATCATAGATTTTATTTTGTTGTAATTCAATTTGCTTAACTCGTACATATATAACTCCTTCTGCTCCAATCGACTAAATTCTCCTGATTGAAGACTTTGATTCTACTTCACTCAACTCCAAGTATACATAATAAAATAACACAAAACCACATTTATGGAAACTTTTATTATTTATTTTTAAACCACATATTCTTGTGGAAACTACAAAATTCAGCTTATTAATTAAATCCTGTGTCGGTTAAGATTGTAAATTGCCATTTTTTACCATATAATTGGAAGATAGAACATTTTACTAACCGTCACATTGGAAGGAGGGGCCTTTGGGAAAAGTTTACTGTGAAAAAAATGTCCTTGACGCCTTTTGGGAGCGCATGGAATTTATTTTTACTGAATTCGACAATATTATCGTAGCTTATAGCGGCGGTAAGGATTCCGGACTTTTGCTGGAGCTTGTTAACCAGTATTACACAACACATAAGCACTTTGCAAAAGTGTCTGTATATCACATTGATTATGAGGGTAATTATCAATACACTAATGATTATATAACGCGGTGTATGGAAAAGTACCCCTATTTTGATTACTACCATCTATGTATGCCAATCTCAGCGTCAAGCGGAGTTTCTATGTATCAAGCCACATGGATGCCATGGAACCCTGATGAACAGGATATTTGGCTAAAGAGTATTCCTGATGGGGCTATCACATTGGAGAACCATTCCTTTGATTTTTTTGAGGTAGGAATGTCTGATTATATCTTCCAATGCAAATTCAGCCAATGGCTGCACGAAAAAAACCATGCTCGAAGAACGGCTGTTTTGGTAGGTATTCGAGCGCAAGAAAGTCTGAACCGCTATCATGCAGTGACAAGAAGCGGTGAGTTTAGCAGCTACAAGGGTATCAGCTATAGCACGGAGATGTTTCCCGATGTGTATAATTTTTACCCTCTTTATGATTGGACTGTGGAGGATGTGTGGACGGCAAACTATAAGTTTGGATTTGATTATAACAAATTGTATGACCTGTTTTATATGGCAGGCGTACCGCTTAAAAAAATGCGTGTAGCCAATCCGTTCCACATCTGCGGCGTCGATTCTCTGAAGCTATATAGGGCTATTGAGCCGGACACTTGGGGAAAGTTGTTGGGACGGGTGAACGGTGCGAACTTCGGGGCAATCTACGGCGGTACTAAGGCTATGGGCTACAAACAGATTACTCTGCCCGCTGGCCATAGCTGGAAGACCTACACTGAGTTTCTTCTGGACACGCTGCCCGAAGAAACCAGCGCAATATACCGGAAAAAGTTTGAGACTTCCTTTAACTATTGGCTGGAAAAAGGAGGCGCGCTGCCTATAAAGGTTGTGGATGCATTGGAGCGGGCAGGGGTACAGTTCCAGCGTCTAGGCAAGCCCCAAAACAAACGCAAGTACCGCACGGAGTATGAGCTGGTACGTTTTTATGAATATCCGGATGAAATCGACATCAAGGAATTCAGGCTTATACCAAGTTATAAACGTATGTGTATAACAATATTGAAAAATGATACTTCCTGTGTATACATGGGATTTGGGCAGACGAAGGATGAATTGCAGAAGCAGAAGGAGGCGATGGAAACATGGAAGAACATTTTATAAGTCCTGTATACAAAGTAATCCCTGTACCAATTGATAAAATAGACGCGAACAGCTACAATCCGAACCGAGTGGCGCCGCCGGAAATGCAATTGCTGATTACCTCCTTATTGGAGGATGGATATACGCAGCCTACTGTATGCTATTATATTTCCGAAACGGACAGATACGAATTGGTTGATGGGTTTCACAGATACCTGGCAATGAAAACGTGTCCGGAGATATACGAGCGGGAAAGGGGTATGCTGCCTGTCTCAACCATCGATAAACCCTTGACAGAGCGCATGGCCAGTACCATACGCCATAACCGCGCCAAAGGCACTCATTCCATTGAGCTTATGGTTGATGTTATCAAGCAGTTGGTTGAAGCAGGATTGAGTAATGATTGGATTAAGAAAAATTTAGGCATGGATGACAATGAACTATTGCGTCTCAAACAAATCAGCGGACTGGCTGCTCTGTTTGCAGATAGAACATTTTCCCTGTCATGGAAAACCGATGGAGATATGTCTGGTATTGAAAACGAAGAATTCGAAGATGAGGAGAGCACTGATATGACTGAGGTTTTTTTTTAACCGATGCTATAAGTATTGGTCAACGTATCTATAGATTACGCATGTACAGCGGGTTATCCCGTAAAGAGTTTGGGAAAAGATTTGGCTCTAAGGAAAACACCGTTTATCAATGGGAATGCGGACGCTTTGCCCCCAAGCTGCCAAAGCTGCTTGCCATTTCACAATATTACAATGTGTCTTTGGACAGTATTGTATGCGGAAGGGCGCTTGGCGAATCTATACTGGAAAAACGGATTAATAGTGCAAGTACGGTAAACCCGGAGTCATCCGATATATTGGAACGAAATTACACAGACCAGATTATGGCTCAGTTCAATGCGCTGACGAATACCCACAAAGAGCGGCTGATTGGATATCTGGATGCACTCTCCAAGGTGGAAGATTAGTTTTAAGCTTATTTTTTACCGTTTAGCTAATTTAATTGCTTCACTAATTTTTAATGCAGGTGCTACAACAGCACCGACACCGACACCAAGAGCAAACAAAGCAGAAACACCCCAATTGTCAGTAGCGCTAAAGCCTTCGAGCCACCTCCAAACAGTATACGCTAAAATACCCCCATTAAATAACGCTAAAAGCAAAACACCATTAAAAATAATTTCACCTGCTTTTTCGTTTGTTCTTTCTATTACACCAGATATAATACTCACAACAATTGCTGCTCCCCACACTACAGCATACAACAACAATAACTGTATTTTCGTTAATTCATTGAATATTTCCATGATTTTTTAGCCTCCGCATGTGATTTCTTTGACGATTGTTTGTTCCTACTTTGGTCTCCATTTTGTTGTTATGTAAAACAATTATTTGTGTTCAATGTATCACAAAAAACTCCGCTTCATCACTGTTATCCTCCCGCTTTTTTCAGGAGTTCAATAATTTTTCTTCCCGTCAAGAATAAACATTTTATCTGTCTTAGGCATAATTTCCGGCTGTTTCACCTTCTCATCCCATTCATCGGGTACAAATTCTTCCAGTGAGATAGTGATTGCTTCCTGTGGGCAGCCCCATTCTTCTATAAAATCTGATTGATTCTTAAAGGGGTTGCCGGATAGATGAGTGAATTTATTTTTGTTGCAAAAGAATTATTATTTGAAATATCTTCATCCGTAACAAAATGTACATCCAGTAAACCGCCATTACAGCTGCTGCCTGTACGAAGATAATTTATTCTTTCTAAAGCGATACTCCAACCATCTAACCATGTTGATAATGAGTTTTTCTTTTCTTCATTCCCTTCATAATGTATCAGTAAATCAATATCGCTGCAAAGTCCTGCTGTTTCTTCATCTGTGCTTCCAAATAGATAGACTCCTTTTATTCCATAAGCAGCAAAATCCATTTCTTTCACAATTTGCTCCGCCATATATTTGCGCCATCTCCAATGCATATGTGAGTCATCATCTCTCCAGCCAAGTTCTCTTGAACTATCTGCCGATGCTTTTTCATCCCCTCTATTTTCTGATAAAAACGCAACTGCCTTATTTTGTTTGGCATTCATATAGATAGACAAAGCCTTATTTTTATCAAATTCAGCGACATCTATTACGCGCAGAACATTCGAGAATTCTTTATACTCGGGTAGTATTTCTTCTAAATGGTTTGGTTGGTTTTTTAAAAAATATTCTCTATACATTATGTCTTTATCATCAGGATATAAAGGAAGATATGCAATATTTGATTCTACTAAATCCTGAAAGAAATGCGTGCCAAAGGAAACCTCCGGAACATACGATTGTTTCTTTTTGGCTATTTCAATTAACATTGCAGTATTACATATATCTGCATATGTTACTCTAACACCCAATTGAATGTCCCCCCGGCTTCCCCATCGCCCGGGTCCCATTAGTATATATTTTTTATGTGGTAAATGCACATTTAATTTCCCTACTGCTTCACCAATAGATAACATCTCGCTTCTACTCGATAGACGACTATATTCATCTCCATCAACATAAACAATATAACGAAGATTTTCAAGTTTCCCATTAGACACAAAACGATTTGCAGTAAACAAAATATCCTGAATGGGAATATTTGAGGGTATCGTGGCTGCTTCATTATAAAAGCCTTGAAGAGTACGGCACTGTAGTAAAATCAGATTTTTTCCATCATATGCGAATTCAATATCTACCTGAATACCCATTTTTTCTTTTAATATAGAAAATATATGACTTATTTTCTTAGGGAAATCCGTATCCTCTAAAATACCATCGAAAGTAATCACCATATCATCTTTTTTAGGTGAAAGGTCTATGAAATTCTTCTTTTGTATATATTCATCATGATAAACAGATACCAGTTTACTCAATTGGGGTATTTCATGCCCCCAGGTTTTTAATAACTTGTCCACCTCTACCGTTTCAAATGAACCACTTTCCAAATTCATTACATCAATATATTTTTGCGAATAGTGCCGAACATCATTGGGATTCTGATTGATCTTAAAACCGGGATTTTCAGGCGAAAATAAAAGCGGATAATCATTATTCACCCTATCAACCGCACGAGTTCCTAATCCCATAACGATACGAACCAAACCACCCTCTCGCGTAATTC
>CAYXCV010000025.1:0-26221 GCA_964463365.1 uncultured Kineothrix sp. | reverse complement strand
CCTAACTCAACAGGTGCTGCAAAAGCAATCGGTTTAGTTATTCCTGAATTAAACGGTAAATTAATCGGTTCTGCACAGCGTGTTCCTACACCTACAGGATCTACAACAATCTTAATTGCATCAGTTGAAAAGACTGTAACAGTGGAAGAAGTTAATGCAGCTATGAAAGCAGCAGCTACAGATTCTTTTGGTTATACAACAGATGAAATCGTATCAAGCGACGTTATCGGCAGCTCTTTTGGTTCTTTATTTGATGCTACTCAGACAATGGTTGCAGATAATAATCTTGTTCAGGTTGTATCATGGTATGACAATGAGAACAGCTATGTATCTCAGATGGTTCGTACAATCAAATACTTTGCTGAATTAGGCTAAACTTAAGAAATTTGTATTCGAAATTCGTATTACGAGTTTCGTGTTGCACTTAAAAGACCTATAAAGGTCCGGTCTTATGGACCGGACCTTTGTTATATCAAATATTTTTTAGGAGGCAGTAATCATGGGATTAAATAAAAAATCAGTAGATGATATTAATGTAAAAGGCAAACGTGTTCTTTGCAGATGTGATTTTAATGTACCGTTAAAAAATGGTGAAATTACAGATACGAATCGTTTGACAGCAGCACTTCCTACTATTAAAAAATTGGTTGCAGACGGAGGAAAGTTAATTCTTTGTTCTCATCTTGGCAAGCCAAAGGGAGAGCCGAAACCAGAGTTATCCTTGGCACCGGTTGCTGTTAAATTATCAGAGCTGCTTGGTCAGGAAGTAAAGTTTGCAGCAGACCCTGAAGTAGTTGGTTCCAATGCAAAAGCAGCAGTAGAGGCTATGAATGACGGCGATGTGATATTACTCGAAAACACACGTTATAGAATTGAAGAAACGAAAAACGGCAAAGCGTTCTCTAAGGAACTGGCTTCTCTTTGCGATATATTCGTAAATGATGCGTTTGGAACCGCACACAGAGCACATTGCTCTAACGTGGGAGTAGCAGAATTAGCAGATACGGCTGTCGTTGGATATTTAATGCAGAAAGAAATTGATTTCTTAGGGAATGCGGTAGAGAATCCTGTAAGACCCTTTGTAGCTATTCTTGGCGGAGCTAAAGTGGCTGATAAATTGAATGTTATTTCAAATTTAATTGAAAAGTGCGACACTCTTATTATCGGTGGTGGTATGGCATTTACTTTCTTAAAGGCAAAAGGTTATGAAATAGGTAATTCTTTGGTTGATCTTGAAAAACTTGACTATTGTAAAGAAATGATGGAAAAAGCAGAGAAACTTGGAAAGCAGCTTCTGCTTCCGATTGACACAACGATTGTAAAAGACTTCCCGAACCCGATTGATGCTGAAATTGAAATATCAGTAGTAGAATCAACGAATATTCCTGCTGATATGCAAGGTCTTGATATCGGACCAAAAACTTCTGAACTTTATGCAAATGCTGTGAAATCAGCAAAAACTGTTGTTTGGAATGGTCCTATGGGTGTATTTGAGAATCCCGTGCTTGCAAAAGGTACCATAGCAGTAGCAAGAGCTCTTGCAGAAACAGATGCAACAACTATTATCGGCGGTGGTGACTCCGCAGCGGCTGTGAATCAGTTAGGATTTGGTGACAAGATGTCTCACATTTCCACAGGCGGCGGTGCATCCTTAGAATTCCTTGAAGGAAAAGAATTACCGGGTGTAGCAGCAGCTAACGATAAATAAGAACAATAGAAAACAGGAGGCCGTAAACATGGCAAGAAAGAAAATTATAGCAGGCAACTGGAAGATGAATATGACTCCCAGTGAGGCCGTAGAATTAGTAAATACATTAAAACCTTTAGTAGCAACAGAGGATGCAGATGTTGTATTCTGTGTTCCGGCTATTGATATTATACCGGCAATTGAAGCAGCAAAAGGTTCTAATATCCATATTGGTGCAGAAAATATGTATTATGAAGAGAAAGGCGCTTATACAGGTGAAATTTCTCCGAGTATGTTAACAGATGTTGGTGTAAAATATGTAATTATCGGACATTCTGAGAGAAGAGAATACTTTGACGAGACAGACGAAATCGTTAACAAGAAAGTATTAAAAGCATTTGAACATGAAATCACACCAATTGTATGCTGTGGTGAGTCATTAACACAGAGAGAGCAGGGAATTACCATTGACTGGATTCGTCAGCAGATTAAGATTGCATTCTTAAATGTAACAGCAGAACAGGCTAAAACAGCAGTAATTGCTTATGAACCTATCTGGGCAATCGGAACAGGTAAGGTTGCTACCACAGAGCAGGCACAGGAAGTATGTAAAGCAATCCGTGATTGCATCGCAGAAATTTATGATGATGCAACAGCAGCGGCAATCCGTATTCAGTATGGTGGATCTGTATCTGCAGACAGTGCTCCTGAATTATTTGCACAGCCTGATATTGATGGTGGTTTAGTTGGTGGTGCAGCACTGAAACCAGACTTTGGAAAAATTGTAAATTATAAATAAAAAGAGAGTACTTATTTTTAAACAAAAAAACCCGTATCGCTTAGTAGATTATACTAATGATACGGGTTTGTGTTTTATTGCTGTTTTGCCTTTTCGAATTCATTTAATATTTCCTGTGAAGGTACTTTATTTAACAAGGAAAACATGATAATGGCTAAACAGGAAAGTAGAAAAGCAGGTAATAATTCATAAATATTTAGGATACCGCCTAATGTGCCACCTATTGATTTGCCGAAAGGTTTGATAACCAGATTCCAGAAAAATACCATAATTCCACCGGTCAGCATTCCAGCAATGGCGCCTTCTTTGGTAGTACGTTTCCAGAATAAGCTAAATAGGAGTAAGGGACCAAAGGTTGCTCCGAAACCAGCCCATGCAAAGGATACAACTCTAAAGATAACGCTGTTCTCATCAAGGGCAATGATCATACCTATAATAGATATGACAATGAGAATAATCCTTGATACATTCATTACTTGCTTATCGGTAGCATCTTTTTTAAAAATACTTTGGTATATATTTTTAGAAAATGCGGAAGCAGCAATCAATAAATAAGAATCGGAAGAACTAATGGTTGCAGCCAGAATACCAGCCATAACAACGCCGGCTAATAATGGCGGAAGCAGACTCTGTGATAATATAATAAAAATATTCTCTGCACCACCACTTGTTAATAATGCGGCTTCGGTAGGAAAAAGAACACGTCCGATGACACCGATGGAAACAGCGCAAAATAATGAAATCAATACCCAAACGGTAGCAATTCTTCTGGATTTCTTTAGTTCTTCTGCTTTACGGATTGCCATGAAACGAAGCAGTACCTGAGGCATACCAAAGTAACCAAGTCCCCATGACATGGTGGAGATAACAGTAAGAAAACCATAAGTCGCAGGTTCACCAAATTGCGGTGTATTGTTTACAACCTGCTGGACACCTTCTGAATCAAGTACCGGTGTTGCTGTTGTAAAGAAGTTAAGGAATCCTCCAATACTCTGTGCATTTGTGATAACAGCAGAGATGCCTCCTGCACTCATAACACCAAGCACCAAAATTATTGTAAGAGCTCCAATCATAACAAATGCCTGCATAAAGTCAGAGGCGCTTTCCGCAAGGAATCCGCCGATAAATGTATATACGATTACAAACAAGGCACCAACGATCATCATAGATTGATAGGATGCGCCGAAAAGTCTTGAAAATAATTTACCGCAGGTTACAAAACAACTGGCAGCATATACTGTGAAAAAGATAAGAATAAATAAAGAAGAGATAAGCATAATTATTTTTTTCTTTTCATGAAAACGAGAACTGAAAAAATCAGGAATCGTAATAGCATCGCCTGCAACAAATGAATAGTTACGTAGTCTTTTGGCAACGATAAGCCAATTAATATATGTACCCAATGCAAGACCTATGGCAGTCCATGCTGCATCTGCAATACCACAGAAATAAGCCACACCGGGAAGTCCCATAAGAAGCCAGCCGCTCATGTCAGAAGCTTCTGCGCTCATGGCAGCAACCCAAGGACCAAGGGATCGCCCACCCAAAAAATAATTTTCACTGCTTTGGTTTGCTCTTTTCATAAAGAAGAAACCAATACCTATAACACATAACATATAAAGCGTCATAGCAATAAGAGTTTGAATTTCACTACTAGTCATCACACTTCTCCTTAAATTTTATTTGTTTCCCTCACGCATAATAGCGTCAAAATATATTTCTAAACTTATCATAGCCACATAATGATGTCAAGACATTAGAAAGGTGATAGAATAGACATATTCACTGATTATTATGAGAAAGTAAATATTAAGAAACTATTATTTTGTATTAAAATTGAAATAAGTACTTGAATAAAATCGGAATTATTTATAAAATTAATAAATATGCATTAAGAAGGGAGTCAGGACAATTAACGGAAAGAAAACAATCTTCATATTTTCAGCAGTATTATTTATGCTACTCCTTCTATTTGTAGGGATGAATGCAAACAAAGCAGAAATAATATATGATAATACGATAAAAGAACCGGAAACGACACTGCCGGAAATAGACATATCTGTAAAGAGTGGTTTTTATAACGAAGATATTAAGCTGGCAATGGTCACACGAACCCCCGGCTCTATTTATTATACAAAGAATGGGTCAGAGCCTGATGCCAAAGATGCGGACAGCACTTTTTTATATCAATCACCGATAACGCTTACTGCCGATAAAGAAGAAAGAGTTGATATATTTAAGTATAAAGCAGTTTATGAGGATGGAACAGAGTCAGAAACTTATACGAACACTTATTTTATGGGTGAGAATGTTAAAAACCGTTATGATACGTTGGTTATAAGCCTTACTGCCGATTATGATAATCTATATGGCCATGAGAACGGTATTTTTAATGAGGGAAAGCTAAGAGAAGATTGGCTGGCACAACATCCGGACGAAGAAATCGTTTATGATACTCCGGCCAACTATAATGTCCGTGGCAGAGTAAGTGAGAGACCTGTCTATATAGAAATGTTTGAGCCCACCGGAGAACGAATTATTTCACAAAATGGCGGTATTCGGATATCAGGTAATTTTACAAGACAATCAGAGCAGAAATCGTTTAAGTTATATGCACGGAGTGAATATGATGAGCAAAATAAGTTTAGGTATGCCTTTTTTGAAGATTTACATTCCTTTTCCCATGGAAATATACTGGGAAAGTTTAAATCATTAAAAATAAGAAATACCGGAAATGATCGTTCCGAAGGTTTTATCAGAGATGAACTTGGTATGACCCTGGCCGGACAGGCAGGTTTTTTTGATACCCAAAGCGTACGGCCGGTAAGTGTTTACATCAACGGAGCATATCAGGGGCTTTACTGGATACATTCCACCTATGACCGGGAATATTTTGAAGAAAGATATGAAGAATTCAGTGGTGAGATGGTGGTAATTGGTAATAGCGAGACTAATATGATTACGGATTCAGAGGATTTGCTGGAAAACGAATATGCAAAAGAATATACGGAAATTTATAATAAGTATAGTGTTATGGATCTGGCAGATGATAATCTTTTAGAGGAACTGAATCAATATATTGATGTTGAAAATTATTTACAGTATTATGCAATAGAAGTATATTTATCCAATCGTGACTGGCCATTTAATAATGTGAAGGCTTATCGCTATGTATCGGATAGTGAGTATTTGGAAGATACGGTATTTGATGGGCGGTATCGCTACCTTTTGTATGATGTTGATACGACTATGGGGCTTGGGTCAGTAAGGGAGTCGCTGGATGTTTCACAAAGCTTTGATACCCTTGTCATGTTAGAGGAAAGGAACTACGCGCCCTTATTTTCAGCACTCATGAAAAGAGAAGATTGTAGAAGATTTTTTGCGGAATATATTTGTGATTTACTGAATGGTGCATTTTCTACAGATAATGTATCAGCCGTATTAGATCAAATGCATGATCTGCGTAAGAATGAAATGCAGGAATATATTAAAGACAGTCAGACCAATCCCAATATTCCAGAAATAGGAGAGCCCTATTTAGAGATGCAGATGGATTGTATTAAAGCATGGGCGGAAGTGACACCGGATAATATGCTAAGCGGGATACAGCAGTTGTGGCAGCTAGGCGATATCTATTCCTTGCATGTTAATATGTTTGAAGGAGACGGTGTCAAAATAAATTCTCTGGAGGTAACTGAGCCGGAGTTTACAGGTAAATATTTGACCGGATGCAATACGATACTTTCACCCATTATTCCCGCAGGTGAGAAATTTGATTATTGGGAAATCAATGGAGAGATGTATATGGAGGAAGAAATAACTCTTGATGGCGGCATGGTTAATGATGGAGTTATTTATGTTACACTATATACAGATTCATATGAGGAGGGACTTGTATTATCAGAAATCAGTGCCAAAGGTGACGGTGATTATATTATTTTAAGCAATGTATCTTCAGATAGAGTTAGTACATGGGGCTACTATCTTATGGATAAAGAAAAAGCTTCCCGTATTAACTATTTGGAGGAAACAATGGTTGAACCGGGAGAAAGCATACTGATTGGTTGTAAGAATTATAAAAAAGAGGATGCTTTTATGACTGTGAATTTTAATCTGAAAGAAAACAAAGAAGTTATTTTAGGTTGCTCGGGAGCCGTAGAAAAGGAAACAGTAACCATACCGGATTTAAGCTTAGAAGATGGTATCTATAAGAAGAATATGATTACCGGAAGATGGCAGGAAGAAAAAGGTGAATGATAGATGGCAGTGAAATATAGGCATGAGCTGAAGTACGAGATATCGGTTGGTCAGATGGAAAGTCTCCGCAGCCGGATCAGGCCGATTATGAATCTCGACCAACATACAAACAAAGACGGTAACTACAATATAAGAAGTCTTTATTTTGATGATTATATGAATACATGTTTTTATGAAAATGAAGATGGGACAAGTCCAAGAGAAAAATTTAGAATTCGTATTTATAATAGTAATTATGAAGAAATACATTTAGAACTTAAGCGAAAGGAAAGAGGGAAAACCCATAAAGACTCTTGTTTGCTGACAAAGCAGCAATGTGACTCCATTTTGAATGGACAAAGTCTTATTTACCAGAATGATTTCCCACCAGTACTTAAAAAGTTCTATCTTTTACAAAAAACTAAGTTACTAAAGCCAAAAGTAATTGTAGAATATGAAAGAGAACCTTATGTATATAAAAACGGAAATGTGAGAGTGACTTTTGATACAAATATCCGCTCTTCCAATAAAGTAGATAACTTTTTTGAACATCTGATTGCTTCAAGACCGATTATGCCGTTAGGACATCATTTGTTAGAGGTAAAATATGATGAATTTTTACCGGATTATATTTATAGAAGTCTTCAAATAGATAATTTACAGTTAACCACGTTTTCAAAGTACTACTTATGTAGAAAATATAACCTAGGAGGAATGTCAAGAAATGGGATTCAATGATGTGTTAAAAAAGTCTTTTGTAGAAACGACAGCAGATAATATGAGCAGAGGAGGTATTATTCTTGCACTTATGGTTGCATGTCTGATAGCAATATATATTTTCTGCGTATATCGTGTCATTACACGGAAGGCTTTTTATAATAGGAATTTTAATATATCTTTGGTAGCCCTTGCAATTATAACGACAGCAATTATATTGTCAATTCAGACAAGTGTGGTTATTTCACTTGGTATGGTAGGTGCATTGTCTATTGTTCGATTCCGTACCGCAATAAAGGAACCAATGGATTTGGTATTTTTATTTTGGTCTATCAGTGTAGGTATCATTTGTGGTGCCGGATTGTTCGAGCTTGCAATTGCAACATCTTTGATTCTAACACTTGTTATAATAGGACTGGATAAGCTGCCAATGGCAAAAGTGCCGATGATGCTTATTATAGATTCAGAGGATATTGATGCAGAAGAAGAAATCATAGATATTGTTGAAAAATACAGTACTTACCAAAAAGTGAAGTCAAGAAATGTCAATGCGGATAATTTAAATATGGTAATTGAGGTAAGGATTAAAGAAGACGCAGCAGACTGCGTGAGAGAAATTCATGCATTGGAAGGAATGAGAAATGTATCATTAATCTCACAAGATGGAGAAGCAACCTTTTAAGCATCTTTTATAATACAAAATACTTGTAGAATTAGGGTTTTATTTGTGGTAAAATAAAAATACTGTGAATTGGTATCGATTTACAACAGTGAAGCGCAGTGGGAAGGAAGAGATGCAAATGTCAGAGAAGAGAATTATGTTAGGGAACGAGGCGATTGCAAGAGGAGCTTATGAAGCAGGTGTGAAAGTATCTGCGGCTTATCCGGGAACGCCAAGTACGGAAATTAGTGAGAACATTGTAAAATATGATGAAATATATGCAGAGTGGTCTCCCAATGAGAAAGTAGCAATGGAGGTAGCAATCGGTGCTTCTATCAGCGGAGTCAGAGCAATGGCGTCTATGAAACATGTGGGAGTCAATGTGGCCAGCGATCCGCTATATACAATTTCATATAGTGGAGTTAATGGAGGACTTGTTCTTGTTGCAGCCGACGATCCAGGACTATACAGCTCTCAGAATGAGCAGGACACCAGATGTGTGGCAAGGGCAGCACAAGTGCCTGTGCTGGAACCTTCCGATAGTCAGGAAGCAAAAGACTTTATGAAATTTGCATTTACTATGAGTGAGAAATACGATACACCGGTTATCTTAAGGACAACTACGCGTTTATCCCATTCTCAGGGAATGGTTTTATTAGAAGATAGAGAAGATGTGCCAGATAAGGCATATGAGAGAAATATCAGTAAATATGTCATGATGCCGGGAATGGCAAAAGCCAGACACATTTTTGTGGAACAGCGTATGGATGCTATGGCAGAGGAAGGCAGTGAATTTCCTATTAACCGTATAGAAATGGGAGATACCTCTATTGGCTTTATTACAAGCGGTATTCCTTATCAATATGTAAAAGAAGTATTTCCCAATGCTTCCGTACTGAAGCTTGGAATGGTACATCCCTTGCCTCGTAAGATTATCGAAGACTTTGCTTCTAAAGTTGATAAATTATATATCTTTGAAGAATTAGAGCCGGTTATTGAAGAGCAGGTAAAATCATGGGGAATCAAAGCGGTAGGGAAAGAAATTTTTACAAAGCAGGGAGAATATAGTGCGAATATGCTTCGCCGCACACTACTTGGTGTAGAACCCGAGGAAGTAAAACCGGAGCAAGTTCCGGCACGTCCTCCAATTCTGTGTCCGGGATGTCCTCATAGAAGTGTATTCTCTGTACTTAATAAATTGAAAATACATGCGGCGGGAGATATCGGATGTTATACCTTAGGTGCGGGAGCGCCTTTAAATGTTGTTGATACCACCGTTTGTATGGGAGCTAGTATTTCTACCCTTCACGGTATGGAAATGGCAAAGGGTAAGGATTACATAAAGAACTGGGTGGCAGTAATCGGTGATTCGACTTTTATGCATACAGGCGTCAACTCCCTTATGAATATGGTTTATAATCAGGGCACCGGAACAGTTATTATTCTTGATAATTCTACCACAGGAATGACAGGGCATCAGGATAATGCAGCAACAGGAAAAACATTAAAAGGTGAGACAGTTCCGGCTATTAATATTTATCATTTATGTAAAACACTAGGTATTAAGAATGTAGTAGAGGTAAATGCTTTTGATTTACCTAACCTTGAAAAGTTAATAAAAGAAGAGACGAAAAGGGATGAAATCTCTGTTATTATAACGAAATCTCCCTGCGTACTGATTAAAGGAAATGTATATCCGGATAAATGTGTAGCAATCACAGATAAATGTAAAAAATGTGGCGCTTGTCTAAAACCGGGTTGTCCTGCACTTACAAGAAATGAAGACGGGACCATTTCAATTGATGCAACTATGTGTAATGGATGTGGTTTATGTATGCAGCTTTGTCCGTTTGGTGCGATTGAAACACATAAGAAGTAAATACGATAGGTATAAATAATTTAGGTTATGGAAAGGCGTGGTTATAAAAATGACAACAAAGAGTATTATGATAGTAGGTGTCGGCGGACAGGGAACGCTTCTGACCAGTCGTATTCTTGGTGGAATTATACGAGAGGAAGGTTATGATGTTAAGCTGTCAGAAGTACATGGTATGGCCCAAAGAGGCGGAAGCGTTGTAACTTTTGTAAGATATGGGGAGAATGTTGCAGAACCGATCGTAGAAGAAGGACAGGCGGATATTTTGATTGCATTTGAACGTTTAGAAGCACTCAGATATGCACATTATCTTAAAAAAGATGGGGTACTGATTGTTAACGATTGGAAAATTGATCCTATTACAGTGGTAACAGGAGTAGCAACGTATCCTGAAAATATTATAGAAAACTTAAGTAAAAATCACAAGGTATATACCATTAAAGCTATGGAAGAAGCAATAAAACTTGGAAACTCTAAAGCTTTTAACGTGATTGTGCTTGGTCTGGCAGCAAAACATATGGAATTTACTAAAGAAGACTGGCTTAAAGTTATTGAAGATACAGTGCCCCCTAAAACTGTAGAAATCAATAAGAAAGCATTTTTACTTGGATATGGTGTTTAAATACTTATTGTGGAGGATGGCAGCTGATGATTTGGAATGAAACAAAAGAATGTATGAGTAGAGATGAGAAAATCATCCTACAAGGGGCAAGATTAGTAAAAACGGTGGACAAAGTTTATCATAATGTCCCATTTTATCGCAAAAAGATGCAACAAATTGGAATTGAACCGGGTGATATACGGGGTTTGGAAGATTTATCGAAGCTTCCTTTTACGACAAAAGATGATTTGAGGGATAATTATCCTTTTGGATTATTTGCTATTCCACAGTCAGAAATTGTTAGAATCCATGCATCCAGCGGAACAACCGGTAAGGCAACAGTTGTAGGATATACAAGAAAAGATCTTGAAGTTTGGAGTGAGTGTGTGGCAAGGGCATTTACAATGGCTGGCGTATCAAGAAACGATATCATTCAGGTGGCATATGGATACGGTTTATTTACCGGAGGTCTGGGGGCTCATGGTGGTGCTGAAAAACTTGGAGCGACAGTGGTTCCTATGTCTACGGGAAATACTAAAAAATTAACAACTATGATGGTTGATTTTGAAGTATCAGCGATTGCCTGTACCCCATCATATCTCTTGCATATCGCAGAAACTATAGAAGAAAATGGCGATATTGATAAGATTAAGTTAAAGTATGCAATTTGCGGTGCCGAACCTTGGACAGACAATATGCGTAAACAGATTGAAAAGAAACTTAATATTAACGCTTTTGATATTTATGGCCTATCGGAGATTATGGGACCGGGAATTGCTTGTGATTGTGAATTACATCGAGGACTTCATGTTTATGATGATCATTTTCTGCCCGAGATTATTCAGCCGGAAACATTAGAAGAAGTGAACGAGGGTGAAATTGGGGAATTGTTATTTACAACATTAACAAAAGAGGGAATTCCTCTTTTACGTTACCGCACAAGGGATTTGACAAGTATTACATATGAACCATGTGAATGTGGACGGACGCTGCCGCGTATCAGCAGATTTAAGGGACGTTCTGACGATATGCTGATTATCCGCGGAGTGAATGTATTTCCTTCTCAGATTGAAACGGCACTTCTGGAAGTTGCAGAAACTTCTCCTCATTATATGATGATTGTAGATCGTGTCAATAACTTAGATACATTAGAAGTTCAGGTGGAAGTTAGTGAGAAGTTTTTCTCTGACGAAATTAAAGAGTTAGAAAAGCTTACAAAGAAGATTCAGTATATACTCCAACAAGCAATTGGTATTGCTGCAAAAGTAAAATTAGTAGAACCAAAAAGTATTGAAAGAAGTATGGGAAAAGCAGTACGTGTTATTGATAAAAGAAAACTGGTATAATATATATGGAAGCATAAATGTTGTAAGTTCCGGAAAGGAGTGGTTATTTATATGAAACAGTTGTCGGTTTTTTTAGAAAACAGAGAAGGACGCTTAAAAGATATTTTGAAGGTGTTAAAAAATAATCAAATTAATATTATATCATTAAGCCTTGCAGATACGAATGAATTTGGTATGCTACGCTTGTTGGTGGATAATCCAGAAATGGCACATAATGCACTGAAAAGAAATGGTTTTTCTTCCAAACTTACGGATGTATTGGCAGTCAAGCTTTCTCATCGTGTCGGAATGCTACAGGAGTTATTGGAAATAATATTTGATGAACATATTAATATTGAATATATGTATGCATTATCTATAGGTAATGATGATGCATCCATTGTTATAAAGACTTCCGATTTGACCGCAGCCAAGAAGGCTCTTAGAGATAAAGGGATAGAAATTGTCACATCGGAGGAAATGATAAAGATGCATACGTAAACATTAACATATAGTTTATGTTTATAAATTTATGTTTATGGATTTTTGCTTGACTTTATATTTAAAGCACGATATACTAAAGCAGTTCGTAAGTTAAAAGACAGCACTTTTGAAGCGAGTGTTGTCTTTTTTTGCGAGAGTAGATACTTATCAGTAAAAGAAGTAAGTCCTATAAAGGACGGAATAGGAGCTAAATGAGCGATACGCAGCAAAAAATTAGTTATAAAGAATCGGCGATAGATGATAGAATTATTAAAGCTGTTGAGGAGATGGGATTCGAGCATATGACCCCCATACAGGCACAAGCAATACCAGTGATGCTTGAAGGAAGAGATGTGATAGGACAGGCACAAACAGGCACCGGAAAGACGGCGGCTTTTGGAATTCCTATGATACAGAGTGTTGATCCTGATAACAGAGCATTACAAGGAATTATACTTTGCCCAACAAGAGAGCTTGCAATTCAAGCATCGGAAGAAATACGTCGTTTTGCTAAATATATGCATGGAATAAAAGTGCTGCCTGTTTACGGCGGACAAGATATTTCAAGACAGATTCGTGCACTCACCAGTGGTACTCAAATTGTAGTTGGTACACCGGGTAGAGTTATGGATCATATGAGACGCCGTACAATTAAGACCTCACAGATTAAAATGATTGTTTTAGATGAAGCGGATGAAATGTTAAACATGGGATTCCGTGAAGATATCGAAACTATCTTAAAAGATATGCCGGAAGAAAGGCAAACTGCATTATTTTCAGCAACTATGCCAAAACCTATCTTAGATATTACTAGAAAATATCAAAGAGAAGATGCTGAATATCTGAAAATGACACCTAAGGAAGTTACAATACCGCTTGTAAAACAGGCTTATTATCATGTTCAGAGAAAAGATAAAGAAGAAGTGCTTTGTCGTTTAATGGATTATTATCATCCAAAGCGTTCCCTTATCTTTTCCAATACAAAGAGAATGGTTGATGAATTAACAGAACATTTGAAAGATAGAGGCTATCAGGCAGAAGGGCTTCACGGTGATTTAAGCCAGCATCAAAGAGATACGGTTATGAACTTGTTCCGAAATGGAAGAACAGATATCTTAATAGCAACGGATGTGGCAGCCAGAGGAATTGATGTTGATGACGTAGAAGCTGTTTTCAATTATGATGTGCCGGAAGATATTGAATATTACGTTCATAGAATCGGACGTACAGGGCGAGCTGGAAAAACAGGACGTTCCTTTACACTGGTGGTAGGCAGAGAAATTCAAAAATTACGTGATATAGAGAGAATTTGTCATACAAAAATAAAAGAAAGAAGTATTCCTTCAGCAGCAGATATTACCTCTGTAAAAGCTGATAAAGTATTAGAGGAAGCTTTGGAAGCAATTCGTAACAAGAAGCTGGATAAAACAATGGAGTTTCTTGAAGGCAAACTGGCAGAAGGTGAATATTCTGCTTTAGAAATTGCAGCAGCTTTTATGAAGCTTAAGATGGGCGATGACATTAAGGACATTAAGGTTGAGAAGTATCGTTCCAGAGAACGTGGATTTTCCAAAGGAAATGGTTTTACTCCACGAAAAGACGACGGAAGATACAAAAACAGCGAAAGAAGACGTAAAGACGATAAAGGGTTCGGTGGAAGAAGCCGGAAGGATGATAAACCGAAAAGCTATATAGGTAAAAACTCCGACTATAAAGGTAAAAAACGTAAAAGTGGAGATTCTGATTTTTTCAAAATCAATGAAAAAAGTCAAAAAAAAAGAAAAGAAGCAATTTAAATAAAGAAGGTATCCCTACATCATTTATATAGGGATACCCTTTTTTAATATATAATTTTTTCTTTTGGCAAATATTGAAGCAGAACTCTATTCATTTCCTTAATTTCAATGGGTTTAGAGATAAAATCATTCATCCCCGATTCCAAATATATTTCCCTCATTCCGACAATGGCGTTGGCAGTCAATGCCACAATAGGAGTATCAGTGTTGATTCCCTGAGCTTCTCTGATTTTTTGAGTGGTTTCCACGCCATCCATCCCCGGCATCATATGATCCATAAAAATCAAATCATAATATTTCTTCTTTGCTTTTTCAAGTGCTTTATCACCACAATCGGCCGTATCCGCAATTACCCCGTACTGCCTAAGTATCTCCGCACAAACAGCACAATTAATTTCATTATCATCCACTACAAGCAGGCTGCAGTTTTTAATTTGAAAACTGCCCAGTTGCTGTCTGTCGGACAGAATGTGAGTATCCTGTAAATCATCACTTCGGGTCAGACATTGGGCGGCGGTGGCAATTAGTAGGGGGTGAAACACCGCATTAATCTTTAAATCACTGGAAGAAAATGAGTCATATGCCATATCTATAATAGCAATGAGATTTGATTTATCAATTATATTTTGGTGATACTTCACTAAATCACCCCATATATCGTAAAAATAAAATACATGGGTATACTGCATCAATTCCTCCGTATTCCACTCATCTATATTACACCAATACTTCAAGGTTACACCAATTTGCCGGAACATAGCGGCATAATGTTCCCCTAATACGCCTTTTCCCATCAACAGCACCTTGTACTGTTCGGGTTGGGACACTTTGACGATGGGATGATCCTCTTGGGTTAATTGTTGAGGAATGGTGAAAGAAAAACGGCTGCCTTTTCCGTATTCGCTATCAACTTTTAATTCCCCGCCCATGAGTTCTACCAGCTTTTGAGAGATAGGCAGACCCAATCCGGTGCCTTCTTGAAACCGGTTCTGCACCGTATCCAGCTGGCTGAAAGCATCAAACATTTTAGCCTGCTCTGTCTTCTTAATACCAATTCCGGTGTCTTCAACTGTAATGTGTAGCATAACCTTGTCACAGTTTTCTTCCCGCTGGGCTCTGATAGAGAGCTTAACATAACCTTTAGATGTGAATTTCACTGCATTATTCAAAAGATTCAGTAACACCTGCTTGATTCTCAATTCATCCCCTATCATCATAGCTGATATATCAGGATCAATATCAGTGAGATAGTGCACGCCTTTGTTTGAGGATCGCAGATATATTAAGTTGGAAACATCGTTCATTAGGGAAGTGAAATCATATTCTTGATCGATTACTTCCATTTTATCTGCATCGATTTTGGAAAAATCCAGTACATCATTAATAATCTTAATCAAAGAATAGGAAGCAGCGGAAATGTTTTTTGCATATTCTTTTTGAATATTATTTAATCCTGTGTGTGCTAATAGGTCACTCATTCCCTTAATAACATTCATCGGTGTACGAATCTCATGACTCATATTGGCGAGAAATCGGCTTTTTGCCTGTGAAGATTGCTCTGCCTGATTTTTAATTTGAGTCATTTCGGTCAAATCATTGAGCACAAGCACAACTCCCTTACAGACACCATCGATGTTAAAGGCTGGGGATATCGTAATATCTAAGTGTAACATACTGTAACCGCTATGAATATTATCTTTATATTTCATTGCTGTCCGATCTGCAATGCATTGCAGACATTGTTCCAGGATATTATCAACCCATTCTATGGTAAATTTGCGCTGAAATATAGTACGTAAATCTTTACCCACCAAATCATTCAGGCTTGTAAAACCAAAGAAATGATAGCAAGCTTCTGTACCCAATGCAAAAATCATATCTTGATCAAATACAAAAATAACATCCGGACAATTGGCTAATAGCATCTGGTTATACAGAGATTGTATCTCTTTTTCTTCCGCATTAAAGTCGCGCATCCTCTCAAGGTTTTCCGCAACCTTAGCCGCATACTTTTTATCTCTTTCTAAACGGACGATTTTCCGTTTGGCATTTTCTAACTCCCGCACAGAGTTCTTCAACTGCTGCTGTAGGGATTCTATTTCATTTTGAAATTCCTGAGTCTTTTGAATCTCCATGATGCACCTCATTCTATAGAATCTTTAGTAAAATTTGCACGGATCTGGCAATTAATGTTCTCATCAGAAACCTCCATATGTAATTAGTAAAAATATAGTACTTTTGTCCTATATTTCATTTTATTAAGCATAACATAATTACTGATGTAATTCAATACATTGGGAGTCTATATTTAGTTCATAACCATGTTCTTTCAGCCACTTTTTCCTTTCTTTATAATCAGGAAGAATGGTATGTACACATTCCCAGAATTTGCTGGAATGATTCATATGAGCCAAGTGGCAGAGCTCATGTACGATGACATAGTCTAATATAGTTGGAGGAGCCAGCATAAGCCGCCAATTGAAGGAAAGTGTTCCTTTACTGCTGCAGCTTCCCCAGCGGGTCTTCTGATCACGTACTGTAATTCGCTGGTAATTATTAGGGATAATGGAAGAGTAGTGGGATACATAATGAGCAACGCGCTTTGGGATATATTCCTTGGCAGCATCTATATAACGCTTCTTGATAGAAAGATACTGAGATTCTGTATAGTTATTTACAGGTTTATTTTGTTGTCTTTCTTTTAACTTTATCAGATGGCCTGTTATCCAATACTGCTTTTCTATTATTATGCGCTCCACTTCATGATTCGTGGTATGAAGTGGGGTTCGGATAAGAACCGTACCTAAATCATCTAAGTGAATGGAATAGGTTCTACGGTTGCTTCGGATTATTTTGTATTCAACAGAAAACATAGTGTTATTTTTACTTTTTAATATAATTAATTTTTTCATGATAGAATTATAGCATTGTAAATTCGGAATTTCTATGGTACTATGAAAATTGTTTAAAAATCTATAAGAGGGGCATATAAAAAATTTATGAGGGACATATAAATGGGAAGAAATAAAGTTAGAACACATAGAAATATTAAGAAGAATGCGGAGGGGCTTAAGGGTGCGAAAGCAAGAGCGGCTCTAAGACGCAGAAGGCGTAGAATCGTAGCTATGCAAAGACTTCTCATCGCATCTATATTTTTAATCGTAATAGGCGGAGGCGGATTTGCTATTGTTTGGAATCTTCCGGAAATAAAGCTGAACAGAGAAATAAATGCAGGACAGGAATATATCGAAGTGGCTTCTTATAATGAAGCGATTGAATCTTATGAGAAGGCTTTGAAAATTGATTCCACTTCAGTCAAAGCTTACCGTTATATGGCAAAAGCATATTTTGATATGGAAGATGAGGCCAATGCAAAACAGATATTATATGAAGGCTGGGAAAACACGCAGGATGAAGGTTTATTTCAATATTATTGTACAACCATTCTAAACGAAGCTGTTTCAGAAATTAATAATAATAACAGTACATGGGAGACTATGCAGAAAATAGTAAGTGTTTTAGAAAAGGATGCAGAGAATAAAGATGCAATAGAATTACTTCATACTGCATATACATATTTTATTCAAAAACTTTCAGATGAATCTAATACAACTCTCTTTTTTGATGAGGATATTCATACGGAAAGTTGTGATTTTCATCTGTACGAACAACTTATGAATCAATTATTTGAAATATATAATAATAATCAAACGGATGATATAAAACAGTTGATTTCTAAATGTTCTATGATAGATATTAATGAATTGAGAATCAGCAGACAGCACCTTAGTGCATATAAGAAAATATTAGAGGATACACAAGCTCTTTTACATGATGATAGCAGAAGTGAATTGTTAAAATGTATGGAAAAAGAGGAAGAAATCCAAAATACTTTTGCTAAAATTTTTAAAGAGTTTGATGCAGGTAATTATGAAGCGGCAAAAGACTTTATTGTAACAGATAACTATACACAAATAAGAGATCAGTTTATCAATGGTACGATGGAATATTGGAATGGAGCAACCTATATTCCAATAAATAGAGAAGCTGTTATTTTCAAACAGACAGAAGGAAGATGGACGTTTGAGTTTTCAAGTTTCAAAGACAATGAAAATACAGCAGGCATTATTACCGTCTGGGGCAACAAGATGACAGATGAGGGTATCCAAAGATCTTGCATTGCATATGAACCTAGAAAAGAATCTGACAACTATTACCCTCATGTGGAATATGTTATTAGTTATATGAATAGCAATGTTCAGAAAAAGAATGCATTTGTTACGGAAATGAACTATCATTTAGAAACAAGGACTTGGACAGAAGAGGGCATGATAACAGTTATGATAGGTGACTGGGGTGGTCCATACCAATGGGAAAAGACATATTAAGGGAGAGTTTATTTTGGCCGGAGAAATAAAAAGTAGTGATAAAAAATGCATAGTCATTGGTGCAGGAGATTTTTCACTGCCGGAAATCAATAAAAACGATGAGGATTTGTGTATTGCAGTAGACGGAGGATATTCATATTGTAAGATTATGGGGTTGATACCGGATATTATAATAGGGGATATGGATTCGGTAGATGAGGATACTTCTTGTGAGATTCAGGCTATCCGGAAAGAAAAACCTGATAAAGTAATTATGCTTACTCCTGAAAAAGATGATACGGATATGCTGGCAGCTTTAAAGTTAGGAATGGACAAAGGCTATAAAGACTTCACCATATATGGAGCAATGGGAGGAAGGATTGAGCATACAATTGCTAATATTCAATGCTTAACTTATTTAAAGAATAATGGATGTTATGCATATATAATGGATGAAAATGTTATGATGACTGTTGTAAAAGACGAGAAGATTAACTTTAATAAATCTATGGAAGGATTTATGTCACTGTTTGCTTTGGGAGATCAGGCAACCGGCGTAACGATTAAAGGTATGAAGTATCTTCTTAACCAAACAACAATAACCAATGATTATCCAATCGGTATCAGCAATGAATTTATAGGAGCGGAAGGAAGTGTTTCCGTGGAAAAAGGAATGCTGTTAATAGTAATAACCTGGTAAATAATCACCAGGTTATTTTTTATATAAGTATTTCTCAAAACGCTTCTTTGGATCGATATTTTCTTAGCTCAATACGTTTTTTTGCATTGTCCCATTCTAATTGCTGGATTTCATTTTCAATGATAAGACCATAAGGAATCGGAGTGGGTTTTTCATTTTCATCAAGTGTCACTAAGGTTAGAAAAGCTCTGTTTATTGGGCGGCGGTATCCATCATTATCCTCCACATAAGAATCAACCCGTACTTCCATTGAGGTACGCCCTACATAGGTGATATGACCGATAATAACTACTAGGTCGTTTAAATATGCTGCATTTTTAAATTGTAGATTGTCGATAGCAGCGGTAGTGACTTGTGTACCGGCATGACGCTTTGCCACAGTTCCTGCAACCTCATCTATCCATGATACTAGCTGACCACCAAACAGACGACCTTCTCCGTTAATATCTTCATACTTTAAAAAATGTATCTGTTCAGTAATAGAATCCTCCACACGTTTGTTAGACATATATAAATCCATGATCCTTTCTTAGACTAAGAATACAATTCTTTTAACTTCTTATACTCCTAAATCTTTTTTCCTTTTTACCTCGGTCTTTCTTTCATAACAAGAGAATGTAGCATCAATAAAAGAAGATTCTAATTTGGGTGTAAATAAGCTGACAACCGGAACAATGATAAGGCCTGCTATCATAACAAATGCACCTGCATTAATAGGAGACTGTAAAAAGGATGGAAAATAGCTTCTAAAGAACATATTACATACCATAAATCCGGTTCCGAATACAAAACTTACCCAAACAGATATCGTAGTTGCTTTCTTCCAATATAGTCCATACAAAAATGGAGCTAAAAATGCGCCAGCCAATGCACCCCATGAAACCCCCATCAATTGTGCAATAAAAGTTATATTATTTTTATATTGAAAACTGGCAATAACCACAGAGATTGCAATAAATACTACAATAAGAACACGTATGGTAAGCAGCTGTTTCTTTTCACTCATATCTTTTACTATATTATCTTTGATGAAATCAATGGTCAATGTTGAGCTGGATGCCATAACAAGTGAAGACAAAGTCGACATGGAAGCCGAAAGCACCAAAATCACAACAAGACCAATGAGTGCAGGTGATAGGTTCGAAACCATTGCAGGAATAATAGAATCATATCCATCTGCGGCAATATCCACACTGTCGGAATATAAGCGGCCGAAGCCTCCCAGAAAATAACAGCCACCGGAGATAATAATAGCAAAAACAGTAGAGATGATGGTTCCTTTTTTGATAGAATTCTCACTCTTAATAGAGTAGAATTTCTGTATCATCTGAGGTAATCCCCATGTACCCAGAGATGTAAGGATAACAACCCCTAACAGGCTTAGTGGTTCCGGACCGAAAAAGGATGCGAATACTCCTGGCTGGGTAGAAACAGTCTCATCGGCAACCATAGCAAGTTTGTTGATAGCTTCTGTAAATCCACCATTATTATTCAAAGTAACCAAAATGACAGCGACTATACCAAAAAGCATAACAATGCCCTGAATAAAATCATTGATAGCAGTAGCCATATATCCGCCGGCTATAACGTAGACACCTGTCAGGACAGCCATAATAACAATACAAACTGTATAGTCAATATTGAAAGCCATACCGAATAAACGAGATAAACCATTATATAAGGAAGCAGTATATGGAATTAAAAATATAAAAACAATAACAGAAGCTCCTATTTTTAATCCATCGTTGTGAAAACGTCTGCCAAAAAATTCAGGCATGGTTGCACTGTTCAAGTGTTGGGACATGATTCTGGTCCGGCGTCCGAGTACAATCCATGCAAGCATTGAGCCTATTAATGCATTACCAAGTCCGATCCATGTAGAAGCGATACCATATTTCCATCCGAATTGTCCGGCATAGCCAACAAAGATAACAGCAGAAAAGTAGGATGTACCATAAGCAAAGGCAGTCAGCCAAGGTCCGACACTACGACCTCCGAGTACAAAGCTATTTACATCTGTAGTATGTTTGCGGCAATAAAAACCTATGCCTATCATGATAGCGAAGAATATGATTACCATGGTTAGTTTTACTATCATTTATTGTTCCTCCCTCACGCCGTTTATAACGGCAATTTTTTATTTTTATCCGCGATTCTGTGCAGCAACAAGATTGATACCGCAGTAGCGTTCGCGAAGTTTAGGTTTTTCGATTTTACCCGTAGGATTTCTTGGAATATCTGCAAAAATAATACTGCGTGGTCTTTTATAACGTGGTAATTTGCGACAGAAGTCATTTATTTCTTGCTCTGTTAATTTGTACTCCGGTTTTGCTTCAATCACAGCTGCCGTTACTTCACCAAGACGTTTATCAGGAAGTCCGATTACAGCAACATCGTGTATCCCATTATGTGTACGGAGAAAGTCTTCGATTTGAACTGGATATATATTCTCGCCACCGCTTATAATAACATCTTTTTTTCGATCCACAAGAAAAATAAATCCGTCTTCATCTTCTTGAGCCATATCTCCTGTATAAAGCCAGCCATCATCTGATAGAACTTCAGCCGTTGCTTTTACATCATTGTAGTAGCATGTCATAACACCCGGCCCCTTAACTGCTAATTCACCAACAGCACCATGAGCCACGGTATTACGTGTTTCATCTACAATTTTTGTTTTCCATCCATACCCTGCTTTACCGATAGCACCTACTTTGTTTATATTTGTAACCCCAAGATGCACACATCCGGGTCCAATGGATTCGCTTAATCCATAGTTTGTGTCATAGGCATGATGAGGAAAGAAGGTTTTCCAATGTTTAATCAAACTGGGCGGTACCGGCTGTGCACCGATATGCATAAGCCTCCACTGGGATAACTCATAATTTTCTAATCGGACACGCTTATTATCCAAGGCTTCAAGGATATCCTGTGCCCATGGAACAAGCAGCCAGACAATAGTACATTTTTCTTTGGATACGGCATCTAATATGTATTCAGGCTTAGTACCTTTTAAAAGTACCGCTTTACCTCCTGAAATTAAAGAGCCGAACCAATGCATTTTGGCACCGGTGTGATAGAGCGGAGGTATACATAGGAAAACATCCTCTTTTGTTTGACCATGATGGTTCTGTTCAACGAGACATGAATGCATCAAACTTTCATGTTTATGTAAAATAGCCTTAGGAAATCCGGTAGTACCTGATGAAAAATAAATGGCAGCAAAATCGTCATCATCTAAGGAAATGGAAGGGGATTGGCTGGAACAATTTGCAGTCAGTGAATTATAATCCTCTGCAAAAGAGGGACAATTTTCGCCTACGTAAAAAAGGAGGCGATTCCTGCTGATGCAATCGGCGATTTCCTCCACACGTCCAATGAATTCGGGACCGAAAATAAGAATATTTACATCGGCCAGTTTCACACAATAATCTATTTCATCAGGAGCATAGCGGAAATTAAGAGGAACTGCCAGAGCGCCGGTTTTTAGAATTCCAAAGTAAATAGGCAGCCATTCTAAGCAGTTCATTAATAAAATTGCTACTTTGTCCCCTTTTTTAATACCACGGCTTATTAAAAGATTGGCAAAACGGTTTGCTTTTTCATTAAATACATTCCATGTAATTTCTCTGCGATAATGAGAGAGGGGACTGGGTTCCGTTAGTTCATATTCTTTCCAGGTAACACGACGAACTTCTGTTACTTCAGGGTTAATTTCTACCAAACATATATCTTCTCCGTATTTTTTACAATTTTCTTCTAATAATGTTGTAATAGGCATTTTATTTCTCCATAAATTAAATATAATTTTTCGCGCTTTAACGCATTGCGCCAATAAAGTAAATAATACAGTATCCCTATCTAAAAGTCAACGAAATTATAATATTGAGGCTGACACTAGGAACGAAATTGTGACATATATAATTGATAATAAAGTCCTTTTTTATCCATAAGTTCGGCAGGAGATCCCTCCTCCATAATTCTGCCATTATCAATATAAAAGATACGGTCTGCTTTTTGAATGGTAGAGAGTCTATGAGCAACAACAAATGAGGTTCTTCCTTTTAATAATGTCTCGATGCCTGATTGTACAAGCAGTTCGGTATGAGTGTCGATACTGGAGGTGGCTTCATCCAAAATAAGTATTTTAGGCATGGACACCATGGTTCTTGCAAAAGCCAGAAGCTGTTTTTGACCGCCGGATAATCCGCCGCCGCGCTCTGATAGCTGAGTGTCATACCCATCTTTTAATTTCATAATAAAATCATGGGCATTTACAGATTTTGCGGCTGCAATTATTTCTTCATCCGTGGCATCTAATTTTCCATAACGTATATTGTCCTTGATAGTGCCTGAGAAGAGAAAATTGTCCTGAGTCATAATACCCATTTGCATTCTAAGGCTCTCAATGGACACCTCTTTGATATCATAATCATCTACATAGATTTTGCCTTCCTGTATATCGTAAAAACGACTGATCAGATTCACTACGGTTGTTTTGCCGGCACCGGTTGGACCAACAAGTGCAATGGTTTCACCGGGAGCTGCCACAAAACTTACATCATTAAGTACATTTGTGTCATCGTCATAGGAAAACGTAACATGTTCAAAGGTTACTTTTCCTAAAATCGGAGGAATTGTTATTACGTCCTCAGAATTTGTGATTTTTGCTTCGGCATCCATGATTTCAAAAACACGCTCCGCACCGGAAATGTTAGTAATCAGCTGGTTATAGAAATTGCTTAAGTTCATAATCGGATGCCAGAACATAGAAATATAAGTGCCAAAGGCAATAAATGTTCCGATAGAAACTTTATCGGTACCTAAAATGATAATACCGGTAAAGTAAAGCATAACGGTACCAATTCCCCAACAAAAGTCAATAACAGAGCCAAAGGCATCGCTCAGTCGTATGGCAGAAATAAAGGAATCCGAGTACTCTTTTACAAGCCCTTTAAAGGTCTCTTTGGTTTCCTCCTCCGCAGTAAAACTTTGAATGATGCGGATTCCGGAGAAATCTTCGTGTACAAATGCATTTAAATTAGAAGATTTTTTCCTGAATATCTGCCATCTCTTGTGAGAATATACTTGAATCAGCCATAAACCAATTGCCATAAGCGGAGTGCTGATTAAAGAAGCCGCCGCTAGAATCGGATTTTTAACAAACATTATAGCTGCTACAGCGCAAATGGTAATAAAGTCCGGAATAAGCGTAGTAACACAATTGGAGAGAACATCTTTTAAGGAATTAATATCACCAATAATACGTGCAAGGATCTTCCCGGTAGGCCGGCTGTCAAAAAAATGAAAATCTAAGGTTTGAATGTGGGTATATAAATCCTGCCTTATTGTAACAAGAATATTATTACAGACCTTAGCCATAATATACATTCGGATTTTAATGCCTCCTATCATTAGCACGTTTAATAATAGTGCTAATCCTATGAGCTTAAATAATCCATAAACATTCCCTTTGGCGATATGATTATCAATTGCAGATTCCATAATCAGTGGATTCAGCAGTGAAACAAATACGCAGAATGCCATAATGAGAAGAACAAGTATAATTTCTTTTTTATAAGATAAGAGATAGGAGAGAAGTCTGAGCAGTGTTTTTGATTTACTGACTTCTATGGTTTTCTCATCGTCTTTAAATGAATTAATGGGCATATGTTTCACCTCCTAGATACTGTGCATGATAGGTTGCATAGTAAAGTCCCTTGGCATCAATAAGTTCCTTATGTGTCCCGCGTTCCTTGATGGAGCCGTTTTCCAGAACAATTATTTCATCGGCATTCATGACAGAACTTATGCGATGAGCAATGATTATTTTTGTAGTATTTTCTAATTTAAGCAGAGTCTGCTGTATCATTTGTTCTGTCTCCATATCAAGTGCAGAAGTAGAATCATCCAGTACCAGTATCGGATTTTTCTTGGAAAGTGCTCTTGCAATGCTGATACGTTGTTTTTGACCTCCGGAAAGACCAACCCCTCGTTCACCAATAACAGTATCATACTGTTTGTCCATTTTTTCTATAAAGATGTTTGCCTGTGCATCTCGGGAAGCACGCTTTACCGCATTCATATCTAAATACTGTTTTTTCCCAAGCTTTACATTCTCATGAATGGTATCAGAGAATAGAAAAATATCCTGCATAACAAGAGAGATACTACTCCTAAGCTGTTTTAAGCTCATATCTTTGATATCCACACCGTCAATTCGGATGATTCCATCGGTAGAATCATAGAATCTTTGCAGAAGGTGGATAATAGAACTTTTCCCGGCTCCTGTGGCTCCCATAATACCAATGGTTTTTCCGGGCTCCACAGCAAAAGAAACATCATGAAGTATTTCATATTTATCGGCTTTATGGAAAGATACATGGGAAAACTCAATCTTTCCATTCATATGCTCTAACACAACAGGATCATCTTTTTCTATAATAGATGGTGTTTCAGCATAGATTTTATTTAACTTTCGATTGGAGGCAACAGCAGCAGAGAAGCTGTTTGTTAACCAACCCAGCATTTCCATTGGCCATACAATATTCATAGAATATTCTACAAATGCTCCTAAGGACCCTAAAGATAAACCACCTTTCATAACAAGGTTACCGCCAAACAAAAGAACGATGAGAGGTAAAAGCTTTGTTATGAAGGAAAGATAAGGGTAATAAGTAACAAATATCTTGGATTGCTTCATATTAAGTTCATAATATTTTTTGTTATGGGACAAAAATTTCTTTATTTCGAATTTTTCTCTTGCAAAAGCTTTAACCGTTCGAACTCCTGCAAGATTTTCTTCTGCTACGGTATTCAGTATTGCTGTTTCCTCACTGATTGCTTCATAAACGGAATCAAGCTTTCTCTCCATAGAAATAGCAATAACACCGGCAATTATCATGGCTATAGTTGGAATGACAGCAAGGCGCATATCTAGTCGATACATACAAAATAAAACAATAGAAGTATG
>CAYXCV010000024.1:0-29232 GCA_964463365.1 uncultured Kineothrix sp. | reverse complement strand
ATCTTGATAATGGGATTATGGAGAAAGTAAATGAAGGACTACTTATCAGCCTGGAGTTAACTACATAAGACAGGGCATAAACTTGACGATAAGAAAGTAAAATGATATAGTTTAGAATGATATTTTTGTATACAAAGGAGATGGGATTATGGACGATGGCGGGCCTGCTGCCAGTATATTTTTATTTATTATATTACTGCTTATAGATATGTTTTTTTATGGATTTGGATCAGCAATACATTGTCTGAATGTAAAAGATATTGACAAAAGGGCAAAGGAAAATAAAGATAATAAATCTCTTCGCTTAAGCATTATTATGAATAATCCGACACAGTATGTGAATGTGGTGCAAGTAGCAGTAACCTTGATAAATATTATTATGGGCAGTTTTTATCTGGGAGTCTGGTTAAGGAATATTCAAAGTCTGATTGTAAAATATATCGGATTGGAAAACTTAAGTGATTATTTGATTGGTATAAGAGTGATTAGTATAGCCTCTCTTTTTGTGACTATGATCATTTTAGTTTACATATTATTGACATTCGGAGTTTGGCTGCCTAAAAAGTTAGCAGCCAAAAATCCGGATAAATGGGCATATTTATGTATCACCCCGATTTATTATGTAACGAAGATATTAACACCTTTTACAAAACTGATATCTGCGACTACAAGTGGTATTCTTAGATTGTTTGGTATCAAAGATGATAAGGATATGATTGATGTAACAGAAGAAGAAATCATATCAATGGTAAATGAAGGGCATGAACAAGGCGTGTTACAGGCTGTCGAAGCAGAAATGATTACAAACATTTTTGAGTTCGGTGATAAAGAAGCACAGGATATTATGACCCATAGAAAAAATGTAGTGGCTGTAGATGGTATGATGTCATTAAAAGATGCCATTCGTTTTATGCTGGAGGCAAATAACAGCAGGTTCCCGGTATATGATGGTAATATTGATCATATAATCGGTATCTTACATCTGCGTGACACTATGAGATTGCATGCAGAAAATGAGCAGATGAACATTCCGATTAAAGAAATTGACGGATTGCTGCGTGCTCCGTTATTTATTCCGGAGACTAAAAATATTGATGCACTTTTTCAGATTATGCAGCCCGCAAAGACCCAAATGGTTATTGTAGTAGATGAATATGGGCAGACAGCAGGTGTACTTGCAATGGAAGATATTTTGGAAGAAATTGTAGGTAATATCATGGACGAATATGATGAGGATGAGAAGTACATCCTGGCAACCGACAATGAAGACGAGTATATCATCGAAGGGAAAACACCGCTGGAAGAACTGGAAGAACGGTTAGATATATTTTTTGATGAGGATGAATTTGATACCCTGAACGGATTCTTAATTTCTAAAATGGACAAGATTCCGGAGGAAAATGAAGAATTTGAGATTGATGTGAACGGATATAATTTCAAGCTTTTATCGGTAGAAAATAAAATGATACAAAGTGTATTGGTAACAAAGATTAGAAATACAGAATCCGGGATATCGTTGGATGATGATACTACGGAGGTAAAAAAGGAGAACGATTAAATGTCTGGACATTCAAAATTTGCAAATATAAAACATAAAAAAGAAAAAAATGATGCGGCAAAAGGTAAGATATTTACAATCATTGGCAGAGAGATAGCAGTAGCTGTAAAAGAAGGTGGAGCTGATCCTTCCAATAATTACAAGCTGGCACAGGTAATCGCTAAAGCAAAAGCAAATAATGTGCCCAATGATACGATAGATAGAGGCATCAAAAAGGCTGCCGGAGATGTAGGGAATGTTACTTACAAGTATGTAACTTATGAAGGATACGGTCCAAATGGTATTGCCATTATTGTGGATGCGCTTACAGATAATCAAAACCGTACTGCGGCAAATGTAAGAAATGCTTTTACGAAGGGGCAGGGAAGTATCGGAACCCAGGGCTGTGTCTCCTTTATGTTTGATAAAAAGGGTCAGATTATTATTGATAAAGAAGAGTGTGAGAGGGAAGCGGACGATGTTATGATGATAGCATTGGATGCCGGAGCAGAGGACTTTGTAGAGGAAGTAGACAGTTATGAAATCATAACGGATCCTGACAATTATGATGAGGTAAATAAGGCGTTGGAAGCAGCAGGAATACAGATGGCATCATCAGAGGTAACGATGATTCCTCAGACCTATGTAGAGCTTACGGATGATATTGCAATCAAAAACTTACAGAAAACATTGGATTTATTAGACGAAGAAGATGATGTGCAGGCTGTTTATCATAACTGGGATGAATGATTTTGAATGAAAGGGCATGGTTAAATATATGAATGAGGCATTACATAATTTAATACCGGTTTTTGAAGATGTGGATATAAGACTTCATGGTTTTAAAAGAGATACATATAGTACATTGTTTACCGAATATATGGAAGAGAATCATGAGTTTTTTAGTGCACTGAATCTTATTCTTGCTTCTGATGAAGATAAGGATACGTATCATGAAGTAGCAAACCATATGATAGAGTATATTGAAAATATGCTGAATCAACAAGCAGGTAAAATAAAAAAAGAAAGACTTCAGCTTAATTTGAATATGTTTATGGCAGTTTATTTTTTACCGGCAGCTCTGGAAGGAAAGCAATCAAATGCACAGGAATTTGCAGATATTGTGTGCGAGAAATGGGCGGCGGCATTCAAAGGGAGCAATATTAAAAGTGCGGATTTTGCAAGCATTCAATCGGGATTTAGATCAAAACTATGCTATGTGACAACTGCTGTATGCAAAAGTCTGAATAAGCCACAAGATTGTTATGAGCTGAAACTATTAAAAGATTATAGAGATCATTATCTTGCAGGAATAGAAAACGGTGCTGAACTCATACAGAGATACTATGATATAGCGCCTACCATTGTTAAAAGAATAGAAAAATCAGAGAATGCGGAAGAAAAGTATCAGTATATATGGGAGCGGTATTTGAAGCCATGCATTACCTATATTGAACATGGTGAAAAGATAGAATGTGGGAAAACTTATATTCATATGATAGAAGAATTGCAGAATCAATTTGTGATTACCTCTAAGGAAGAGAAAAAATAATTTAAGGACTAGGAAAGGTATTAATATGAGAGAAGGATACTCAAAAGAGACAATATGTATTCAGTCAGGTTGGAAGCCTAAAAACGGGGAACCGCGGGTGTTGCCCATTTACCAAAGCACTACATATAAATATGATACATCAGAACAGATGGGAAGATTATTTGATTTGGAGGAAAGTGGTTTCTTTTATACAAGATTGCAGAATCCGACCAATGAGTTTGTAGCTCAGAAGATATGCGAATTGGAAGGCGGAGTGGCGGCAATGCTTACGGCTTCCGGTCAGGCAGCGAATCACTATGCGATATTTAATATCTGTGAGGCAGGTTCTCATGTAGTGTTATCCGCTACGGTATATGGAGGAACCTTTAACCTTTTGACAGTTACGATGAAAAAAATGGGAATCGAATGTACAATAGTAGATCCGGATGCTTCAGAAGAAGAGATTCATAAGGCGTTTAAGGAGAATACAAGATGTGTACTGGCAGAAACCATTGCAAATCCGGCACTGGTTGTTCTGGATATTGAGAAGTTTGCACGTATTGCTCATGAACATCAGGTACCGCTTATTATTGATAATACATTTGCAACCCCTATCAATTGTAATCCTTTCCAGTGGGGAGCAGATATTGTAACACATTCCACCACCAAGTATATGGATGGTCATGCAATGTGTGTAGGTGGGGCAATCGTGGATTCCGGTAATTTTGATTGGAACAAGTATCCCGATAAATATCCGGGTCTTTGTCAGCCCGATGAATCTTATCATGGAATTACATATACGGAGAAGTTCGGAAAGATGGCATATATCACAAAAGCAACTACTCAGCTCATGCGTGACCTGGGAGCGATTCAATCTCCCCAGAATGCGTTCCTACTGAATGTAGGATTAGAAACATTGCATCTTAGAGTCCCGAGACATTGTGAGAATGCTCAAAAGGTAGCCGAATACTTAGAGAATCACGAAAAGGTAGCCTGGGTGAACTATCCGGGACTGAAAGGAAACAAATATTATGAACTGGCACAGAAGTATATGCCAAAAGGTACATGCGGTGTGATTTCATTTGGTTTGAAAGAAGGAAGAAGCGCAGCTTCGCAGATGATGGATCATCTGAAATTAGCAGCGATCGTCACTCATGTTGCAGATGCCAGAACTTGTGTACTTCATCCGGCCAGTCATACGCATAGACAGATGTCAGATGAGCAGTTGATAGAAGCAGGAGTAGCACCGGATCTGATTCGTTTCTCTGTTGGACTTGAAAGTGCTGAGGATATTATTGCTGATTTAGAGCAGGCACTAAATAATAAATAGGATGGAACGTATATCTACGAAACGACAAGTATAAAATGGTATAAACCGTAAGGAAACGAAAGACATGAATATGAAAAAAACATGGTTCAGTTATTTGCTATGGGTTTTATACACAATGGTAGCAGGAACTCTTCTTGCAACCTATTTAGCCTCGGTGAGTATCCATACGTGGGGGCTCAATAAGTATGCAGCAACTGCACTGGTATGCATCTTCTTTGCCGGCACAGCAGCCATATGGCTGGCTGGCAGAAAAATAATTTCATATATTTTATTAAAAATATCAAACGATAAGCACTTTAGAAATATGTGGGAATGCTTTCTTACCCTTTGCCTTTTTGCGGCATCTATCCTATATCGAGTTCATTACATGATTCATGCATCCCATATTGAGGTAGAGGTAAATACTTTTTATGAAATGGCAAAGGTGACAGATGTAGGTGTCATTCCTAACATAACCCACGGTGCTTCTTATATATATACGGTGCTTTTATCTGTAATTTTTTCTTTTATGGGTAATAAGGTGATAGCGGGGGTTGTGCTTCAGTTTATCTTTCAGTATCTAATTATGCTGTTTGCATATTTGGCGTTACGTCTGCTGATAGGAAGAACAGCAGCTTTTGCGGCAATATTATTTTTGGCTTTTTCCTCCGCTTTTGTAGACAATTTATTCAGTCTGACACCTGAGGGGTTATATCTGCTTCTGTATGTAGTGGGTCTTTGGGGAATTAGCCTATATTTAAATAAATTAAAAAAAGTAGGATATAAAACAAAAGGAAGTTTAATTTCTTTAGTTATTCTTGGAATTTATATCGGACTGATATCCTATTTGGATATTATTGGATTCACTCTTCTTTTTATTGTGGGCATAGGGTTAATACTGGTAAGAAAAAAAGATAAGAAAGAGATAAAAGCAGGGTGGCAATTTGTTCTTATCCTCTTGACGGCTCTCATTGCGGCGGTAGCTATGATAGCACTGGGTGCGTACTATTCCAATTCGGGCTTCCTGAATACGTTGGAAGTATGGTTACGACAGTACCATTTCATACAATTAAGTGATGATATTCCCAATTTAGTCATGGGATTTGATGCACCGTCAGGACTTGGTATTTTATTATGTGTTATGGCGTTGTTTTCTTCCGTTGGATTCTGGGTGAATAAGGAACAGAGAATTGACCCGTGGATCTTACTACTGCTTGTATTGTCTGCCATAAACCTTACCGGAATCAACCGGATGAGTTATCATATTATGGTGACACTTCTTTGGGGAGTGTTTGGCGGACTTGGGCTTGTTTCCATGGGCATGGATGCAGAAGCTCCATGCAATAGTATTAGGAATACGATTCCTGATATTCTACCGGTTATAGAAGAGATAGGGGAAGATGATGAGATGGAAGAAGAAAAACCAGTTAAGGTAAAGCTTCTTGACAATCCGTTGCCGTTACCGAAGAAACATGTGAAAAGAGAAATGGATTATGGGGTTGCGATAACGAATCAAGAACTGGATTATGATGTTACCATCAAGGATGATGATGATTTTGATATTTAAATAAAAATTTTTTGTATAAAAAATCAATTTCCATGCAAACTAGAATAATAATTGTAACAATGGAGGTAAGCATGGGAAATCATAAAGACAAAGACAGAGAGAAAACAGATAAAAGAGTAGATGAGGAAAAGCATAGAGACGAACGTATTCAGGAAACGGGTCAGGTTACACTGGATAAAAATGAAAAAAAACATAAGATACATTTAATTACAATTATCGGTGAAGTGGAAGGCCATGACAATTTGAATGGGACATCAAAAACAACCAAGTATGAACATGTGCTGCCGGAGCTTGCAGCCATTGAAGACAGTAATGAAATTGACGGAGTGCTCATTCTTTTAAATACTATGGGAGGAGATGTGGAGGCAGGATTAGCGATTGCGGAGATGATAGCCTCATTAAGCAAGCCTTCGGTATCTCTTGTTCTTGGCGGCAGTCATTCTATTGGTGTACCGATTGCTGTAAGTACCGAATATTCTTATATAGTGCCCACAGGTACCATGGTAATCCATCCGGTCAGGATGAATGGAATGGTCATCGGGGTGCCTCAGACCTTCGATTATTTTAAGCAAATACAGAATAGAATTACAGGATTTGTATGCGATCATTGCAAAATAAGCAAAGCCCGTATCGAAGAATTGATGATGGAAACAGGAGTGCTTACAAAAGATGTGGGTACCATATTGGTTGGACAGGATGCGGTGAATGAAGGAATTATAAATGAAGTAGGTGGTATCAAGGAGGCAATGGAATGTCTTCACAACATGATTGATGAATGATGATGACAACTTCCATTTTAGATGCTATACTATATAAGTTAATTAAATTACGCATGCTTAGGGGGCATATAGTATGGCATCCGGACAGGGAAATAGAAAAGGAACGGGTAGAAGTACTTCAAGTAGAAACAACTCCCGTAATACGTCTTCAAACAGAAAGAAGACGGCAAATAGTAGAGCGTCCAAACAAAATGAAGCTATGGATAGTGCAATCAAAAATGAAGTAATCTTAATTGGTGCATTTGCATTGGCGGTATTTTTGTTTTTATGTAACTTCGGTATTGTAGGTGTGTTTGGTGATTCCATCAGTAATATAATGTTTGGACTATTTGGTTTGACAACTTATATTGCACCTATCGTCTTTTTTCTGACAGTTGCATTTGGCATTTCTAATCGTGGAAACAGGATTGCAACCAGGAAATTAGTAGCTGCAGTACTGCTTTTTCTTTTAGTTGGAATGGCTTGTGATTTATTATCAGGCGCATGGAATGAAGATTCGCTTTACAATATAAAGGATATTTATAAAAGATGCAGTGAGAATCATAATGGAGGCGGTGTAATAGCAGGTACACTGTCCTATCTTTGTCTTCACTTTTTGTCTATGGTAGGAACGGTGTTAACCATTCTTGTATTAGCAATTATCAGTCTTGTAATCCTTACGGAAAAATCTCTTTTCAGTGGTGTGAAAAATAGTGGGCAGAAGGTATATGAAATAACGAAGGAAGATGCAAATGGGCGTAAGGAACGTGCTCAAGAGCGTAAGGAGATTGCTCTCAAGAAACGTGCCGAACAAGATGAGATGCGAAGAACGAGAGCGGAAGAAAAACGGATAAAAGAAGAAGAGAAAGAGAATGAAAAGATTCTTCGAATGGATAAGAAGGTATCAGGCGTCATGATGGATACCGCTCTTACTACAAAAGAAGAGAATATGGTACGTGATGATATTCATGAAATCATATTGAATGATTTGGATGAAAGTGATATCAAAGAAGTGGAAGTAAGTGTAGAGAATTCCGGTGATGATATACATAGCATAGATTTTGATCAGATACATATTACGTCAGCCCATCAGATACAGATGGATATTGGAGAAGACGAAGAAATAGAGTTAGTAACCGAAGAAGAATCGGTGAATGTGCAGGCTAAAACAATACAAAGAAAAACAGGGGCAGGGGCATCTTTAGAGACGGGATCAAAGCCGGCAAGAGCCGTACCCAGGAAATATGTTTTTCCTCCTCTTAAGCTTTTGCAAAAAGGGAGCGTAAAAGGCACCGGAGGCTCTGCTGCACAGCTGAAAGAGACAGCGAAACATTTACAGCAGACCTTAGCGACTTTTGGAGTAAAGGTAACCATTACAGATATCAGTCAGGGTCCTGCTGTCACCAGATATGAGATGCAGCCGGAGCAAGGAGTTAAGGTAAGTAAGATTGTAGGACTGGCTGATGACATCAAATTAAACCTTGCAGCTACGGATATCCGAATAGAGGCACCGATTCCCGGCAAAGCGGCGGTAGGCATCGAAGTGCCGAACAAAGAAAATTCTACGGTAGTTTTCAGAGACTTAGTAGAGTCTAAGGATTACAAAGAATTTCCTTCCAAACTTGCTTTTGCAGTGGGAAAAGATATCGGGGGAAAAGTAGTAGTTGCGGATATTGCTAAAATGCCGCATATGTTAATAGCAGGAGCAACCGGATCCGGTAAATCAGTTTGTATCAATACATTGATAATGAGCATTTTATATAAGGCACATCCGGATGAAGTAAAGCTTATTATGGTAGATCCCAAAGTTGTGGAACTTAGTGTTTATAATGGAATTCCCCATCTTCTGATTCCTGTTGTAACAGATCCGAAGAAAGCCGCAGCAGCACTGCATTGGGGTGTAGCTGAGATGACCGAAAGATATAAATTGTTTGCCGACTATAATGTGAGAGATTTAAAAGGCTTTAATAGGGCGGTAGAGACAATGCAAGAGCGTGGGGAGGCGGATATTCCGGCGAAAATGCCCCAGATTGTCATTATCGTTGATGAATTGGCAGATTTGATGATGGTAGCACCGGGCGAGGTGGAGGAATCTATCTGTCGTTTGGCTCAGCTTGCAAGAGCAGCAGGTATTCACTTAATCATTGCAACACAGAGACCTTCTGTGGATGTCATTACCGGATTGATCAAAGCCAATATGCCCAGTCGTGTGGCCTTTGCCGTATCCAGTGGTGTAGATTCCAGAACGATACTGGATATGAATGGGGCAGAGAAGCTGCTGGGAAAAGGTGATATGCTCTTTTATCCTCAAGGCTATCCGAAGCCGGCTAGAATTCAAGGTGCATTTGTAACGGATAAAGAAGTATCGGATGTAGTGGATTACCTGAAAAATCAGGCAATAGGAAATGTCTATGATGAAAATATAGAAGAGAAAATTCAAAATATCGGAACGTCAAGTCAGGCAGGTGCAGGTTCGGGTTCTGACGGAAGGGTAAGCAGGGACCAGTACTTCGTAGATGCCGGTAAGTTTATCATTGAGAAGGATAAGGCTTCGATTGGCATGTTGCAGAGAGTATTTAAAATCGGTTTTAACCGTGCGGCACGTATTATGGATCAGCTTTGTGATGTCGGAGTTGTGGGAGATGAGGAAGGAACAAAGCCAAGGAAGGTACTGATGGGTATGGAGGAGTTTGAGCGGCTCATTGAGGAAGAAATATAAGGAGAAAGGCGTTTATATGAAAACAGATATTCAGATAGCACAGGAAGCTATTGTGGAACCTATTACTGCAATAGCAGAGAAGTTACATATTGATAGTGATGAGTTAGAACTGTATGGAAAATATAAGGCTAAAATTTCTGATGAATACTTAAATAAAATCAAAGATAATCCAAAAGGGAAATTAATATTGGTAACGGCCATCAATCCCACTCCTGCCGGTGAAGGGAAAACTACGGTAAGCGTAGGATTGGGTCAGGCCTTTGGAAAACTGGGAAAAAAAGCAATCATTGCTTTAAGAGAACCATCTCTTGGACCATGCTTTGGCATTAAAGGCGGAGCGGCAGGCGGAGGATACTCACAGGTAGTACCTATGGAAGACTTAAATCTCCATTTTACAGGTGATTTTCATGCGGTAACTTCTGCAAACAACCTGTTAGCGGCTCTTATGGACAATCATATTCAGCAAGGCAATGCACTTGCTATTGATACTAGGCAGATTGTTTGGAAGAGATGTTTGGATATGAATGATCGTGCGCTCCGGAATATAGTGGTAGGGCTTGGAGGCAAAGCAGACGGAGTGGTAAGAGAAGATCATTTTGTAATCACGGTTGCCTCAGAGATTATGGCAATTCTATGTCTGGCAGCGGATATGGAGGATTTAAAGAAAAGGCTGGGGAAAATTGTAGTAGCCTATAATATGCAGGGAGAACCGATAACGGCAGCAGACTTACAAGCTGTGGGGGCAATGGCAGCGTTATTAAAGGATGCCTTAAAGCCCAATTTAATTCAAACACTGGAACATACACCGGCGCTGATTCACGGTGGCCCGTTTGCGAATATTGCCCATGGCTGTAACTCGGTAATCGCTACAAAGACAGCACTGAAGATGGCAGATTATGTAGTGACAGAGGCAGGGTTTGGTGCTGATCTTGGTGCGGAGAAATTCTTTGATATTAAGTGTCGGGTGGCAGACTTGAAACCGGAAGCGGTGGTGCTGGTAGCAACCGTCAGAGCACTTAAGTATAATGGTGGAGTGGCAAAGGCCGATTTAAATGAGGCAAATCTGGAAGCGGTTAAAAAAGGAATTGTGAATTTAGAGAAACATATTGAGAATTTACAGAAATACAAAGTACCCGTAGTTGTGACTTTAAACTCTTTTGTCAGTGATACGGAAGCAGAGGTTTCTTATATTAAGGATTTCTGTGAAAATAAAAACTGTGAATTTGCCATTGCAAACGTATGGGAAAAAGGTGGAGATGGCGGAATAGGGTTGGCTCAGAAAGTTTTAAATGTCTTAGAAACGAAAGAAAGCCATTTTAAAGTATTATATGCAGATGAATTACCTTTAGCAAAGAAAATCGAGACGGTTGCAAAAGAGATATATGGAGCTAAGGATGTGAACTATTCTTCTATGGCCAGCAACCAGATGAACAAGCTGGAAAAACTTGGATTTGGAAAGTTACCGGTATGTATGGCAAAGACACAATATTCTTTATCTGATGATCCTGCATTACTGGGCAGACCGGATAATTTCACTCTGAATGTCAGAGAGGTTTATGTTAGCGCAGGAGCAGGTTTTATAGTAGTGCTTACCGGTGCGCTTATGACCATGCCCGGACTTCCGAAGAATCCGGCAGCACATAATATAGATGTTAATGATATAGGAACCATTACAGGTTTATTTTAAGGAAGGATAAGTAACAAATGACACAAATAATTGACGGAAAAGTTATATCAACACAGATTAAAGATGAACTAAAAAATAAAGTAGCGGATATAAAAGCAAAAGGAAAAGAAATAACACTGGCAGTCATTCAGGTAGGAAAGGATCCGGCTTCCAGCGTATATGTGGGAAATAAGAAGAAGGCTTGTGAATATGTGGGAATGCGTTCCCTTTCCTATGAACTGGAGGAAGAGATCGGAGAAGATAAACTGCTTTCTCTCATTCATGAATTAAACGGAAGAATAGATGTAAATGGAATCTTAGTACAGCTTCCGTTACCAAAACATATCGATGAGGACAAGATAATAAAAGCCATTGATCCGACAAAGGATGTGGATGGCTTCCACCCTCAAAGCGTAGGTGCACTCTGCATTGGTCAGCCCGGTTTTGTATCTTGTACTCCGGCAGGTATCATTGAACTGCTGAAGCGCTCTGAGATAGAAATTGCCGGAAAGGAATGTGTCATTATTGGAAGAAGTAATATCGTAGGAAAGCCTATGGCACTTTTACTTCTGCGTGAGAATGGTACGGTGACGGTGACTCACTCCAGAACAAGAGACTTAAAGGAAGTAACGAAACGGGCAGATATTCTTATTGTTGCCATAGGACAACCTAAGATGATAACAAAGGAATTCGTCAAAGAGGGAGCGGTTGTCATTGACGTGGGAATTCACCGTAATGATAACAATAAATTATGTGGTGATGTGGATTATGATGATGTAGCACCTGTATGCAGTGCAATTACTCCGGTTCCCGGAGGAGTAGGCCCTATGACTATCGCAATGCTGATGAACAATTGCGTGAAGTCTGTAGAACTTCAGGCTTAAGATAGAAAGGTATTATTTATGAAGTGCCCAAAATGTGGATATGAGTTGACAGACGGTAATCTGTATTGTGACAGCTGCGGGGAAGAGATTCGGATTGTTCCTGATTTTGAACCTGAGATAGAGAATGAAATGAACGAAACACTATCAACGCTGTTTACAGAACTGGCAAAAGAAGAATCGCCGGAAGTTCAGGCGGAGATAGAAGATTATAATAAGAATATCAGTGTTCAGCCAGAGACTAAATCGTCGGAATCAATTCGGAAGAGAAAGATTATCGGTGTTTTGCTGGGATTTCTTATGATAATTATTTTTTATATTGCTGGTTCTGTATTTTACAAAACCAATTCTATCTCTTATCAAATAGAACAAGCAAAGGATTATGCGGAGCAAGAGGAGTATTCTCAGGCCATTGGCTATCTGGAGAAAGCACATGATCTTGATCCGGACAATGCGGAGATTTTATTTTTAATTGCGGATTATTATTATATACAAGAAAAATATGATTTTACAATTCATACCTTGCAGCAAATAATTGCGGATGTAGAGCGATACACTGAGGTAGATGTGGAAAGTGCTTATGATAAAACCATATCTACGTATAAGACTATGAATGACTATCAGGCAATTAACGACCTGCTGCTTGATTGTAAGGATGAATACATCGTAAATATGTATCAGCAATATATTGCAAAGGCTCCCGAGTTTAGTTATGTGGAAGGTAGTTATGAGGAAGTTTTACCACTCAAACTTACTGCGAATACATCCGGAAAGATTTATTATACGGTGGACGGAAGCGTACCGGATGAAAAAAGCGATTTTTATACTGCACCAATATTTTTAGAAACGGGAACCTATACGGTTACTGCATTTTTTGTGAATGATTATGGTATTAAAAGTAATATTGTAATCAAGACGTATCAAATTGATTTAATGGTTCCTTCCGCACCGGAAGTTACTGTGTATAGCGGTGATTATTATGAACCATATATGATTGAGGCAAGTGCTCCGGAGGAATGCAGTATTTTTTATACAACAGACAGTACGGACCCAACCACTGACAGTATATTATATACGGCATCGATTCCCATGCCCCTTGGAAAATCAGTATATAAGTTTATTTCGGTCAGTCCGGAAGGGGTAACCAGTGACATAACGATCCGTACATATAAACTTACCTTAAATACGGAAATCACTACCGATATGGCAGTTATGAATGTTATTCATGCATTGATGCGGGCTGATGTGCTCTTAAATGAAGCGGGCGACTTACGTGGTATGAGCGGTCATAATGTTTATAAATACGGCGCGGTAACAAGAATAGAGGGCAGTGGTGATTATTATATTATTTATGAATACTATGAAGATGCCCCGGATATGCAGACAAGAACAGATCGGATTTATGGAGTAAACGTACAAGATGGAAGTACCTGCAGAGTTACCTATGATGATGAAGGAAAGATTATCTTGATTCCCTTAGAATAACTAGTTGCGCTTTAGAAAAATTTTTATTATTATAGTATGTAGAGATTATAGTGACGTGCTATATACGAGGAAAAGTGTGAAATTTTTCACACACAAATTTTAGCCTGCGGCACAAAATTGCAGGTTATGGAAAGGCATGGTTATTAATATGTACAAGATTTTAGAGGCAAAAGAGTTGACCAACAATATTTATCTCATGGAAGTAGAAGCAAAACGAATTGCAAAAAGATGTCAGCCTGGGCAGTTTGTTATTGTAAGAATGGATGAAGTTGGGGAGAGAATACCGCTTACTATCTGTGATTACGACAGAGAAAAGGAAACGGTTACGATTGTTTTTCAGATTGTAGGTGCAGAAACTATGAGAATGGCATCTTTAAAAACAGGCGACAGTTTTCAGGACGTAGTAGGACCACTTGGGTGTCCTTCGGAATTTGTGAGTGAACCAATTGAAGAATTACAAAAGAAAAGTATCCTGTTTGTTGCAGGTGGTGTTGGTACCGCTCCAGTTTATCCCCAGGTAAAATTTCTAAAAGAAAAAGGTATTAAAACAGATGTAATTATTGGTGCGAAAACAAAAGATCTTCTGATTATGGAAAAAGAGATGGAGGAAGTGGCAGATAATCTATATGTCACAACAGATGACGGCTCCTATGGAAGAAGCGGTATGGTTACACAAACAATCAAAGACCTTGTTGAAGAGGGTAAACATTATGATGTATGTGTGGCAATCGGCCCTATGATTATGATGAAGTTTGTTTGTAAGATGACAGAGGAGCTAGACATTCCAACGATAGTGAGTATGAATCCCATTATGGTAGATGGTACCGGAATGTGCGGAGCCTGCCGTATTACAATAGATGACGAAGTGAAATTTGCTTGTGTAGACGGACCGGAATTTGACGGACACAAAGTAGATTTTGATCAGGCAATGAAACGCCAGCAAATATATAAGACTGCAGAAGGAAGGGCTTTCTTAAAAGAACAGGAAGGCGATACACATCATGGGGGCTGCGGAAATTGCAGCTAGTGATAAGATAACGGAGGATATCATGGACGTAATGAAAAAAGTGCCTGTTCGTGAACAGGATGCCAAAGTGCGTGCAACCAATTTTGAGGAAGTATGCCTTGGATATAATAAAGAAGAAGCAATGGAAGAAGCCATCAGATGTATCAATTGTAAGAATGCAAAATGTATCAAAGGCTGCCCTGTGGCAATTGATATTCCGGCTTTTATTCAAAATGTAAAAGAAGGGGATATTGAAGCGGCCTATCAGGTAATCAGCGAATCCTCAGCACTGCCGGCAGTATGCGGACGAGTATGCCCCCAGGAGAGTCAGTGTGAAGGAGAATGTATCCGCGGTATTAAGGGAGAACCGGTTTCCATCGGTAAGCTGGAACGATTTGTTGCGGATTGGGCAATGACGAATGAGATTAAGCCTGTGGGTGCAAAAGAAAAGAATAGTAAGAAGGTTGCTGTCATCGGTTCGGGTCCGGCAGGATTAACATGTGCCGGTGATTTGGCAAAAATGGGCTATGATGTAACCATTTTTGAGGCATTGCATGAGCCGGGGGGAGTTCTGGTTTATGGGATACCGGAATTCAGACTTCCGAAAAAGGATGTTGTAGCAAAGGAAATAGAAAACGTAAAATCATTGGGAGTTAAATTAGAGACAAACGTTGTTGTTGGAAAGTCGGTGACCATTGATGAGCTGATGGATGAGGAAGGATTTAGCGCTGTGTTTATTGGTTCCGGTGCCGGTTTGCCTAAGTTCATGGGAATACCGGGAGAGCAGGCCAACGGAGTGTTCTCAGCCAATGAATATCTGACAAGAAGCAACTTAATGAAAGCTTTTGAGGAAGGCTCCACAACACCCATTATGGTAGGCAAAAAGGTTGCTGTGGTAGGCGGCGGTAATGTGGCTATGGATGCGGCAAGAACTGCACTCAGATTAGGTGCTGAAGTTCATGTGGTATATCGAAGAAGCGAAGAAGAACTACCTGCCAGAGTAGAAGAAGTGCATCATGCCAAAGAGGAAGGTATTATTTTCAATCTTCTGACCAATCCGGTAGAAATTCTATCAGATGATAACGGCTGGGTTTGCGGTATGAAATGTGTGGAAATGGAGCTTGGTGAACCGGATGAATCAGGCAGAAGAAGACCGGTTGTAAAGCCGAATTCTGAATTTGTCATTGAAGTAGATACTGTTATTATGTCTCTGGGAACATCACCTAATCCGCTGATAACGGCAACTACAGAAGGATTGGAAACAAACAAATGGCAATGTATCATAGCAGACGAAGAATTAGGTAAGACTACAAAAGAAGGTGTCTATGCCGGAGGAGATGCAGTAACAGGTGCGGCAACCGTTATTCTGGCTATGGGAGCAGGCAAAGCCGGGGCAAAAGGAATTGATGAATATTTGAGAGATAAATAGAACTAACACAAAAAACTGAAATGTGCTTTGAGAGAAGTACCTTTCAGTTTTTTGCTAATTTTATTTAATTTTGGTGGAAAAACGGCATACCACCTTAAGAAACTATTAATAAAATTTGTACCTTTTCATTCATCATTCCTGTGGTATAATTGCTATGAAGAATAAAGAAATGAGGTTAACAAAGTGAAAGATAATAAAAAAGCTAAAATATTAACCATAGTGATTGCCGTACTTATGATAGTAATAATTTGTGGTATCAGTTTTGTCATATATGGTATCAATAATAAAGAAAGTGATCAGACAAGTAATAAATTACAGTCTGATATTATTGAATATGCCAGCAACACACAAAAACAAAGTGTACAGGCAGAGGACGTTGTTAAGGAAAAGGATAAAGAAACAGAAACAGAACCAGAGAAAGAGAAAGAAAATAATAAGGATTCGAATAAGCCGGTGGAGGAAGTGAATGAAGAACCGGTTATCGTTGAGCAGAAAGAAGATTTGGAAGAAGCAACAATTATGGAGGAAGCGGAAAAAGAGCAGAACACCAATCCGAAATCTACTGCTAAATGGCAGAAAGAATCCAATGAAAATCTCTCCACAGTAGAAATTGATCTGCCCAGACAAATGGCTGAGATGAAAGGGTACTGGGAAACGGGAAATATGAAAGCCGTAGAAGATTTGGCATATTTACCCAGATACCGGGCAGCATCGGAGAAATTAAGCAAGACTACCAAATACTATTATTTTGGTGATACGGATGGGAGTAACAGGCCGGATGGCAAAGGTCTTGCAATGTACACCGATAACCAGTATTATTATGGTGAGTGGAAAAATGGTGTCAGAAGCGGAAGCGGCATGTGGATCAAGTATTATGTATATGACCAGAATGCAAAAGCAGCAGAAAGCCTTTATTTACAGCATAGTTATTCCGGATATTGGAGTAATGATTTACCTAACGGCAGCGGTAGTGAGCACTATGATTTTATAGAAGAGAATATGGAATTGAATGTAGGCTACAATCGTAACTTTATTGGTGATTTTAAAAATGGTTTATATCATGGAGAAATGTATATAACCAATTATTATAGTGACGGCAATATTAAGGAATGGAATGGTACTGCCCAGAACGGTGTTTGGCAGCCAATGGGAGAGAAAGACAAGAAAGGTCAGTATCCAATCATTGTAGAGATTACAAACAAAGATAATTATCAATGGCTGAGTGAGAAGAAGAATAAGAATCAAGGGGTAAACGGATTAATATCTGCTGCAAAGCAGTGAAATAGCTGTTGATATATAGGAGGGGTCAGTGATGTCATGGTGTCCGAATTGTAAAAACGAATATGTGGAAGGAAAAAGTATCTGTACGGATTGCGGTGTGGAACTGGTTGATTCCTTAGATGGGACAAGTAGTGAGCCGATTATATTTGGGGAACAGGAGCAGATGGAGAAAATACTTCAGTTTCTTACATTTAATCATATTATGTCAGGATATATTTCTTATGATGAAGCCGAGGATGTATATGAATTATCTGTGAGCAGCGAAGACAGACGAAAAGCATCCATGGCAATAAAGGTATTTTTGCAGGAGGAGGGAGCTTCCTCCAAGGATATATTGCCTAAGGATGAGAAAAATATTCCGGGATATCCAATGCCTACGCCTACAAGGAACCTATATCAGAATAGTGCCAAGCAGGCGGAAGAAAATCGTTCTTCGGCTTATATGCTTCTTATTATTGGGGGCATAGGTCTTGCTATTATGATAATGATTTTTATCGAGGTCATTCCCCTTTCTCTGAATCCTTTCAATAAATACATGATGTGCGGTGTTATGTCGGTTTTATTTGTGCTCTTTATAGTAATGGGTTTTGTTTCAATGAAATCATCGAAAGTATTGGCACAGAAAGCGGAGTCAGAGCATAATCTGACCAGCGAAATCAGAAAATGGTGCGAAGATAATATGGCTGCTGATAAAATTGATGAAGGTCTTTTTGGTGAAGAGAAATTTGAAAGTGAAGAAATCAAATATTTTAAGCGTACCGAGAAAATGAAAGAACAGATATCCTACCAATTTTTAAATCTGGATGAAGGATTTTTGGATACGTTTGTAGACGATTATTATCCGATTATCTTTGAGTAAGGCAGCTTAAATGAAAATATCAGTAATTGCAGTGGGAAAAGTAAAAGAAAAATATTATAGAGAAGCCATTGCAGAATATAGTAAGCGGTTAAGTAAATACTGTAAATGTGAAGTAATTGAAGTGGATGATGAAAAAACTCCGGATAAAGCAAGTGATATCATGGAGAATCAGATTAAAGAAAAAGAAGCAGATAGAATATTAAAGCATATTAAAGACGATGCGTATGTAGTGACCTTGGAAATTAAGGGAAAGAAACTGGATTCTATTGATTTTGCTGATAAAATAAATAAACTAGCCACCTATGGGAAAAGCCATATTCAATTTATTATAGGCGGCTCATTGGGACTGCACGAAAAAATATCCGAGCGCGCAAATGAGAAATTAAGTTTTTCCGATATGACCTTTCCACATCAGCTGATGCGGGTAATTCTCGTAGAGCAGATTTATCGCGGATATCGAATTATGAAGGGCGAACCATATCATAAATAAGTTGCGTAGTGGAATAGTCGCCTGACTTTGGTAGAATGGAGATTACTATGAGAATGTATGATCTTATTATAAAGAAAAGGAACGGCGGGAAGCTTTTAAAAGATGAAATTGAATATATGATTCAGGGATTTAACAACGGAGAAATTCCTGATTACCAGATGTCGGCGATGATGATGGCTATTTATTATATGGGAATGGATGAGGAAGAAACAGTGCATCTTACCATGGCAATGGCTCACAGCGGCGACATGCTTGATTTATCCGCGATTCAGGGGATAAAAGTAGATAAACATAGCACCGGCGGCGTAGGTGATAAAACCTCTCTTGCCCTAACCCCTATGGTGGCAGCCTGCGGAGTTAAGATTGCCAAGATGAGCGGAAGAGGGCTCGGACATACCGGAGGAACCATTGATAAACTAGAAAGCTTTCAGGGGTTTTCCACAGAAATTACAGAGGAACAGTTCATACAAAATGTAAATAATATAGGTATTGCAATTATGGGACAGACCAAAGACCTGGCACCTGCGGATAAGAAGCTATACGCACTGCGAGATGTAACGGCGACGGTGGATAATATGTCACTTATTGCAAGTTCTGTTATGAGTAAGAAATTGGCTTCCGGAGCAGATGCCATTGTTCTTGATGTGAAAACAGGAAGCGGTGCCTTTATGAAGAAGGAAGAAGATGCGTTTTCACTGGCAAAGGAAATGGTCAGCATTGGAAAAAATGCCGGCAGAAATACCGTAGCCATTGTATCGGATATGGATCAGCCTCTGGGATGTGCGATTGGAAATGTATTGGAAGTTAAGGAAGCAATTGACACATTGAAAGGAAACGGTCCGTCGGACTTTTTAGAGCTTTGCCTCACCTTAGGTTCTTACATGGTTATGGCAGGCGGAGCAGCTTTCGATGAAAGAGAAGCTAGGAGGATGCTGGAGGAGACGATAGCTAAGGGGACAGCACTTGATAAACTGGCACAATTCGTAGAAGCACAAGGTGGTGATGCCCAGATGGTTTACCATCCGGAGCGTCTTGTAAAATCACAATTTACGGAAGAAATACAATCTCCGGAGGAAGGGTATATCAGCCGAATCCTCTGTGATGAAATAGGTATTTGTTCTCTGATTCTGGGCGGTGGCAGAGAGACCAAGGAAAGTGTCATTGATTTGTCCGTAGGTTTCGTACTTAATAAAAAAACAGGTGACTATGTACAAAAAGGAGAACCTCTTGCTATCATGCATGGGAATGACAGACAGAAGATGGAAACAGCAGCAAAGCGGTTTCTGAATGCGTATTCATTCTCAGATCATAAAGTGAAGCAAAAAGATCTGATCAAAGGGATTATTCAATAAAGATACAAGCAAAAAAGGCAATGCGGATATCGTGGCATAGTATATACAAAAGAAACATATATTATTTTATGATGAGAAATAGAAAGCAAAGCGGAAAGCAAAAACTGGATAGAAAAAAAGAAATTATTGTAGAATCACTGAAACTTCCAAAGGATTCCATGCTGGGAGCCTCAATTGTAACTTTAACAGGTAATAAAGATGCTTTTATTGAGAACTACAGAGGAATTTTGGAGTATTCGGAGGATGCAATCATTTTACAGGGAAAGACGTGCCAGATCAGTATTATCGGTAAGAAAATGACAATCGATTATTATACAAATGAAGATATGAAGATAAGTGGGTGTATTGAATGTGTCCGCTATCATAATTCCTAATGGCAGGAGAATGCCATAATAGAAAATAAGAACAGGAGTTACATATGCTTCACTTGATACAGTATTTAAAGGGGTATGTTTGCATAAAAGTGTGGGGATATTCGCCGGAGCGGTTTATGAATCTATGCAGCAATCATGATATTTTTCTTTGGAACATCATAAATTGCGGGGACTATTATACCATGTGCATCACAGTGAATGGGTTTAAGCGGTTAAAGCCCATTGTACGTAAAACAGGAACAAGGGTGGCCATACAAAGGCGTTGTGGACTACCTTTTTTTGTGCCTAAAATAAAGCGGAGGAAAATCTTTTTATTTGGACTGTTAGGAAGTATTCTCTTTTGGATATGGATGTCCACGTTTATTTGGGCGGTAGATCTGTCCGGTAATTATGCCATCACAAATGACGTCTTTATGGATTTCTTAAAAGCGAATCATGTATATGTAGGCATGAAGCGGTCTAAAGTCGATATCGAGGCACTGGAAAAGAATATCAGAGAAGAGTTTCATATTGTAACGTGGACCTCTGCCAAAATAAACGGAACAAGGCTTGAGATTCAGGTTAAGGAAAACGAAGTGGATATCGTAAGCTCGGAGGATAAAACTGTTAAAAATAACGATAATCCGGATCAGCTGAAGAATCAATACGGATCGGATTTAATCGCAGAAAATGATGGAGTCATAGTGAATATGGTTACCCGCAAAGGCGTGCCTCAAGTAACGGTGCAGTCGGAAGTAAAAGCGGGTGATATTTTAGTAGCCGGCAGTGTACCGGTATATAACGAAGATTTAACAATTAAGAGATTTCAATATTATGAAGCGGATGCGGATATTTATATTAAAAGAACATTTAAAGATATAGAAGAAATGCCTCTTACTTATGAGCAAAAGGTATTTACTGGTGAAACAAAAAAAGAGTATTTTATTTCTATCCTGGATAAGGAAATTGTATTTCGCATAGGAAAAGTAAAATTTGAGAATTATGATAAGGTGACGGATAAAAAGCAAGTAAAACTTCTTGATAATTTTTACCTTCCCATAAAGTATGGCAGCAGCATCAATCGGGAATATGTAAATAAGAGTAATATTTATTCAAAAGATGAGGTGAAAAAGATGTTTTCTGATAAATTGAATAAACTTATCGTAGAATTAGAGGAAAAAGGGGTTCAAATAATCAGAAAAAATGTTACAATAAATAAGAAAAATAAAAAGTGGACGATGAACATGGATTTTCAAATTGTCGAAAAGACAGGCAAGAATATTCCGATTACACCGCAAGATATAGATTCAGAAGAAGATGCACAACAAGCCAATGGGGAAAATATTGACGATTAGAGGATCAGGCATGAGTGAGTATGAAAGTTTTATCAATGTTCCGATGGAGCATATGAGAAATATATTCGGACAGTACGACCACTATATTAAAAAAATAGAACATGATTTTAATATTATTATAGTTGATCGTGACGGAGCTGTTAAGATTGCAGGAAACAAGAAAGATGTTATAAAGGCTGAAAATATAGTTAAGCAGCTGGTGGAATTATCTAAGAGAGGAAATATAATTCAGGAACAGAATGTGGATTATGCGATAACAATGGAGATGGAAGATAAAGAGGATGTACTGATTAAAATTGATAGTGATTGTATTTGTCATACGATTACAGGTAAACCAATCAAACCTAAGACGCTGGGGCAGAAGCAATATGTAGATGCAATTCGAAACAATATGATTGTGTTCGGGGTTGGTCCGGCTGGTACCGGGAAAACATATCTTGCTATGGCAATGGCTATTACGGCATTTAAAAATGAGGAAGTAAGCCGTATTATATTAACCCGTCCGGCAATAGAAGCAGGTGAAAAGTTAGGTTTTCTTCCGGGTGATTTGCAGAGTAAAGTGGATCCTTATCTGCGGCCTCTCTATGATGCACTGTATCAGATTATGGGAGCCGAGAGCTTTGCCAAGAATATGGAAAAGGGTCTGATAGAGGTAGCTCCTCTTGCCTATATGAGAGGACGGACATTAGATAACGCTTATATTATATTAGACGAGGCTCAGAATACTACGCCGGCACAGATGAAGATGTTTTTGACAAGAATCGGATTTGGTTCTAAAGTTGTGGTGACAGGTGATGCCACTCAGAAAGACTTGGCACCGGGGGCGGTATCGGGACTGGATGTAGCGGCAAGGGTATTAAATAAGATTCAGGATATTTCTTTTTGCAATCTCACCAGTAAGGACGTGGTCAGACATCCTCTTGTACAGAAGATTGTAAAAGCTTACGAAGATTATGAAAGAGTTTCGGAACGTAATCAGTCCAGGGACAGGAATACCAGGATAAAGCGGGGCAATAAGGGCAAAGGATAAAGGAATATGACATATTATATTGAGAATGAAACAAAGGTTACATTTCCATTTTCTGTGGAGGAAATCGTGGGAAGCGTTATGGAAACCGTACTGAAAATGGAGAACTGTCCTTATGAAGCTACGGTGAATGTTCTTCTTACGGATAATGAAGGAATACGGGAATTCAATAAAAACTATAGAGACATTGATGTGGCAACCGATGTACTTTCCTTTCCCAATATCTCTTATGAAAGCCCTGGGGCTTTTGATATGATAGAAGATGAACAGCCGGATTGCTTTGATTTGGATAGTGGAGAATTGGTACTTGGAGATATTATTATTTCAGTAGATAAGGCGCAGGAGCAGGCAGAAAGCTATGGTCACAGCCAGAGAAGAGAGTTTGCTTTTTTGATGGCACACAGTTTATTCCATTTATGCGGCTACGATCATATGAGTGAAGAAGAAGCGGCAATCATGGAAGAAAAACAAGAGAAGGTACTTAAGACTTTAAATATTACCAGAGAATCATAAAATACGATAGATAAATCAAAACATAAAGGAACGACAAAGATGAAGCGAGAATGGAAGGGTAAACAGGGAAGAAAGCGAAAAAAGCGAGAATGGATGGCAGGGATTGGTTTGATTGCCTATTTATTCGGATTAATTATTAGGATTCCGCTTGGATATATGATAGGAGACAAAGGAATTGGTTTCCTATCGGTTGGAATGGAAGTATTTACAGTGCTTACGATAACCTTAACCTATGGAATATCGAAATCAGTTTCTATTTTAATCAAATATAGAATGAAAAGAGAGATGTACAAGAGTGTAAAGAAGGTATTTAGAAACACTATGTTTGTTACGGCTGCTTTGGGTGCGATATGTGCAGTGGCAGTATTCTTCTTTGCTGATTTTATAGCAGATATTTTCATACTTGAATCTATGAGTTATATGACCATTGCGGCAATCGCCCCCGCCATCTTCCTGGCATCCATCATAGGGGTACTTAGGGGATATTTCCAAGGAATGGGAACTATGATACCAACGATGCATTCTAAGTTTATTGAGCAGCTAATATTCCTGCCTTCTGGTTTGATTATGGGAACATTGTGTTATAATTACGGTCTGAAAGTAGCTGATTTGTTAAAAAATAAGGAATATGCATCAGCGTATGGGGCATTTGGCGCTGCCCTGGGTATTTCCATATCATGTATTCTGGTATTGATTCATTTATTATTTATATATCTTATTTATTCAAAAGCTTTTAAACAGCAGCTTTTTAGAGATAATACTAAAAATATAGAGTCTGGCGGACAGATTATCTCTGTGCTCATTACTACATCTTTGCCATATACAATAAGTGCATTGCTTTATAGCATGAATTATCTGGTGGATCAGAGAATTTATAATTATGCTGCTAATATTCATGGACAGAGTGCAACAAGAATACTGCACTGGGGTGTATATTATGGCAAATACAGTGTGGTGATTGGAATTGCTGCTGTGCTGTGTATCTTATCTGCGGCAGGGACAATACCAAAAATTGGACAGTCCTTTGAACGTCAGGAGTATAATAATGCAAAAGAAAAATTAGGAAGGGTAATCCATCAGTTGGCTATACTTACAATTCCTTGTGCTGTCATCATTGCAGTATTAGCAGAACCAATTGTGGGAACGTTATTTAAAGGCGAACTGGAAATAGCGGTTAAGATGATACAGGCAGGTACGGCTGTCATTATTTTATTTACGTTTACTTATTTTCTGACAGGCTTGCTGCAGAGAATAAGAAAGATGAAAATAGTGATTTTGGCAGGTGCTGTCGCGTTTCTGATACATATTGTTTTTCTTATAGCACTGATTAATAATACCAATCTGGGTATTCTGGCTGTAGTATATGGCAATATCATATTTTATCTGATTACATGTATCATATGCTTTATAGCAGTTATGAAATACATGCAGTATTCACAGGATTGGTTACGTACTTTTGCGGTAACGATTGTGGCGGCAGGGATTTCCGGATTGCTTGGAATGCTGTTAAGCAAAGCCCTGCTTTCATTTGCAGGTCATGTTGTCACCTTAATCATCTGTGCAGTGATATGTATCGTTGTTTATAATATATTGATTGTTCTGTTGAAAGGTGTTCGTGAAGACGAATTGGAAGATATGCCCGGCGGTAAAATAATAATAGCAATTGCTGTACGTTTGCGCTTAATGTAGAATAAGAAACCAAAATTTGGCTGATACTGTTTACAAAGGAGAGTCGAGAGATGAAATTTGTAAAACGTATCAGTCTTTTTTTTATTATTCCAATGGGAATGTTTGCCGGAGGATTTTACTCCCATATGAAATTACAGGAAGAATTCTATCCAAACAGATATAAGCCGGAACAAGTGAAACAGCAAAATACAGTAGTCAAAGAAGAACCCCAGGTGATTCCTACGGCTCTGGAGGATGAGCAGTTAATTTGTGCGGATACTCAATATATTATTGAGGAAGTAGATTTGGAGAAAAATACTTCCGTAGAAACGGTATGGAAAGTACCGGATAAGTTTATCGGCATGGACAGGCATAATTTTGTGAAGGAAATGGAGCTATATCAGAAAGCCCCGTCACTGAAAGATCAGGAACTTGGATTTGTTAGTGTAGAAGTAGTGTCTTTTTCCAAAGCAAGGGTCATGATACGTAAAAACTATATATTCAAGGAGTTGAGTACTAGTTTTTATCTTGTAAATGAGAAAAATTTTGTGGTTGTATACTATGATGATTTAAAAACTGTTTATATGAACACGAATATTACATTAGACTTATTGCCTGATACACTCAAACAGGAAATCATTCAGACAAAATATGTGGCAACAGAAGAAGAACTTTATAATTTCCTTGAGTCTTATTCCAGTTAGTAGTAAAATGGGTTGGAATATAGTAAAATAGCGGAGATATTGATAAAGTGAAGAAAATAGCAATCATTGGCGGCGGCGCCTCCGGAATGATGGCAGCAATAGCTGCGGCAGAAAATGGTGCGGAAGTTACCATATTTGAGAAAAATGACCGAATAGGTAAGAAAATACTCGCAACAGGAAATGGTAAATGCAACTTTTCCAATCTGGATTTTAAGGTGAATTATTATAATGGAACCGATACGGAATATTTGCCGGAATTATTTGCGCAATTTTCCGTACAGGATACGATTGCGTTTTTTCAGGATGCGGGGATGCTCTGTAAAGAAAAGAATGGATACCTATATCCGTTATCGGAACAAGCCTCCACTGTTTTAGATATATTAAGACTTAAGATCAAACAGAAAAAAATCAAAGTTGAATTACAAGCTAATATCACTTCTCTTATGAAGAATCATAAGACCAATATGTTTTGTATCCAGACTTTAAAAGATAAACATTACTTTCATTCTGTCATCTTAACTTGCGGCGGATGTGCGGCACCCAAAACCGGCTCCGATGGGAGTGGATATCTTCTGTCCGGAAATATGGGACATGAAGTCATAGAGACGGTACCGGCACTTGTTCAGCTTAAATGCAGAGATGATTTCATGAAAGGACTGGGCGGGGTTCGATGTGAAGCACTGGTAAGTATAGAAAATAAAAATCAAGTGATACAGGCAGAAACAGGTGAAGTGCAATTTACTGATTATGGAATTTCAGGAATTCCTGTGTTCCAATTCAGCAGAACAGCATCCTATTTATTAAAGAAGCAAAAGGAAATCAGCGTATACATAAATTTTTTCCCTGGTTATAGTGATTTAGAATATGAGAAGATGTGTGATATAAGAATCAATAACCGCAAAGGAAAAAATATGGAAGAGTTTTTACTTGGTATGATGAATAAAAAAATCAATACCACCATGCTTAAACTGGCGGACTTAAAGGTGGCAGAAGAGGCAGGCAGGGTCAGTAAAGAGAAGTTACAGAAACTTTTATATTCCTATCGCAGACTCTGTGTGCATGTGACGGCTCCTAATTCTTTTGATCATGCTCAGGTGACTGCCGGCGGCGTATCGATGAAAGAAGTAAACCTAAGGATGGAATCTAAGTTAGTCAGGGATTTATACTTTGCGGGGGAAATATTGGATATTGATGGCAGATGCGGCGGTTATAATCTGCAATGGGCATGGACAAGTGGTTATATTGCCGGAAAGAATGCAGGGAGACAATGATTCGGATTAATCAGTTAAAACTTATACCCGGACATAAGGATAAGGACATAGAAGTTAAAATAAAGAAAATATTAAGGCTTGCCGATCAACAGGTATTCTCATATGAAATTGTAAAACAATCCATAGATGCAAGAAAAAAGCCGGAAGTTTATTATAGTTATACGGTAGATGTTCAGATAGAGAAAGAACAAACAGTTATTAAGAGATGCAAAAGCAATCAGGTAAGTCTGGTTACCCCCGTAGAATATTCCTTTCCGAAGCCGGGTAAGGAGCAGTTGAAAAGACATCCGGTCATTATCGGAACAGGTCCTGCGGGTTTGTTTTGCGGATATATGCTGGCTTTGCATGGATATCAACCTATTTTAATGGAACAGGGTATGGATGTGGATTCCAGAGTCGCGGAGGTAGAGCGGTTCTGGAAAACCGGTGAGCTGCATACTGATTGCAATGTACAGTTCGGTGAAGGCGGAGCCGGTACTTTTTCGGATGGAAAATTAAACACCCTTGTAAAAGATAAGTCGGGCAGAAACAAGGAAGCATTATCCATTTTTGTTCAGGCTGGTGCGCCCCGCTCTATCTTATATGAAAGTAAACCCCATATAGGAACAGATATACTGGTTAATGTGGTAAAAAATATGCGAAAAAGTATCATTGATAATGGCGGAGAGGTTCATTTTGAAACAAAGGTAACAGATCTTGTTGTTTCCCAGGGAAAAGTGTGTGCGGTTATTACAAACAAAGGTAAAGTAGATACAGATGTGGTGATACTTGCCATAGGTCATAGTGCAAGAGATACGTTTGAGATGCTATATAATAAGCAAATCTTTATGGAAGCAAAATCCTTTGCCGTAGGTTTAAGGGTGGAACATCTCCAGAGCAAGATAGACTATTCTCAATATGGAACAGAAAATAATAAATATCTTCCCCCCTCCTCTTATAAACTGACAGCACAAACAAACAGCGGAAGAGGTGTTTATTCTTTCTGTATGTGTCCCGGCGGTTATGTGGTGGATGCTTCTTCGGAGAAGGGCAGACTGGCAGTGAATGGAATGAGCTACAGTAAAAGAGACGGAGCGCATGCAAACAGTGCGATTATTGTCTCTGTAACGCCTAAAGATTATAACAGTGACCATCCGCTGGCAGGCATAGAGTTTCAACGTAAATTAGAAGAAAAAGCGTATCATGTAGGAGAAGGAAAGATTCCTGTAGAGTATTATGGAGATTTTAAACAAGCGATAGCAAAAGAAGGGGCAGATAAAGAAAATAGAATAAAAGCTGTGAATGAGCCTCAGATCAAAGGATTGTGGAAGTTTGCACCTGTCCATGAGATTCTGCCTGATGAAATAAATCAAGCCTTTATGGAAGGCATGGAAATGTTTCATCGCATCATTCCCGGGTTTGCATCTGCCGAGACCTTATTATCAGGAGTTGAAAGCCGTACCTCTTCTCCGGTTAGGATTCAGCGGGATGCCAGAGGAGAATCAAACATAAGAGGACTCTATCCATGCGGTGAGGGAGCAGGTTATGCAGGAGGCATTACTTCGGCAGCTATGGATGGGATTAAAATTGCAGAAATAATAGCAGAGAAATATAATAATAAGGAGTTAGAATAAGTGAAATGGAATCAGTGAATAAAAACAAGAAGGTACATAATTTGCGGGAAATGATTAAGGATAAGAAGAGAATTGTAGTTAAAATAGGTTCTTCTTCCTTACAACACCCAGAAACAGGCGGTATGGATTATACGAAGCTGGATGTTCTCGTGCGAGAATTGTGTGATATGCGCAATCGGGGAAAAGATGTGGTACTTGTAACCTCCGGTGCCATTGCAGTGGGGAAAAAAGCAGTACATATGAATAGTAACGATACAGCAGAAGATAATCCCATTGCAGTCAAACAAGCCTGTGCAGCCATCGGTCAGGCTAGGCTGATGATGACTTATCAGAAGATATTTGCAGAATACAATCAAATCGCGGCACAGATACTTTTGACAAAAAATACGATAGTTGATAATTTAAATCGCTACAATGCGCATAATACCTTTTCGGAGCTGTTTAAGCTGGGAGTGATTCCGATTGTAAATGAAAACGATACGGTAGCTACTTATGAAATAGAGTTTGGTGATAATGATTCCCTTTCAGCCATTGTTGCAGCATTGGTAGATGCGGATCTTTTAATCTTACTTTCTGATATTGATGGTCTGTATACGGATGATCCCAGAAAAAACGGAGATGCTGAATTTATTGAGGTGGTAGAAGAAATAACAGATGACTTAATGGTTATGGGCAAGGCATCCACAGGAAGTGAAGTAGGAACCGGCGGAATGAATACGAAATTAATTGCAGCCAAGATTGCGACCAGCTCTAACATCGATATGATTATTGCCAATAGCAAAGATGTTAAAATCTTACATCGGATATTGGATGGTAAGAATATAGGCACCCTATTTAAAGCAAATAATAAAACATATT
>CAYXCV010000023.1:0-29314 GCA_964463365.1 uncultured Kineothrix sp. | reverse complement strand
ATTAGGCATTCGTTTGAAATAAGTGTCTACAATTCGTGTAATTCGTTGCATTTTAATTCATTCCAGTCTTTTATAATTTCCGCCGTTAACTACGTGCATTTTAGACTTATCTTGTCGAATTTCTTCTTTCTGCCTCTTTCGAGCTCTGTGACGGTCTTATTCTTTTTTGTTGATTGATTCTTTTAACCGTACGCTCTGGTGTTGATACGTTAACTTTGGGTACTGCCTTTACATAATAATAATATTCATCATCTTCAAATTGTACTTTCTCAGTCCTGTTATAGTCTACGTTAAATTCAAAAAATTGAATGATACTTGCTAATAACACTGATACAATCGTTCCTATAATAACTCCTATAATAGATACATTCGTATCAAACATAAGATCACCAACTAATAGTATCATTACATTTATCAATGCCCCTCCTATAATAGCGATGGTCCAGGAATGTTCAATAGATAGTCGTCTGATGAAATAGACTAAAATAATAGTTGCCGCAAAAGCAGCGATTGTTACAATCATAACTCTGTTATTAAGTATTCCATCAATCAAATATCTGAACTTTGCAGTCATTTCCTCCGCTTCCATGGAAGCCAGTGTAGCTGTACTGCTGTTAATATATGCAATTAAATAATAGGTAACAACACCGCAGGCTACAGAAATTGCGGACGCCGGTGTACCTAACAATCCCATTGCAATCGGGATGATATAAGGGATTTTCAGCCAGAAACAAACCGGAGTGAGCAGTACTACCAAGGTATCTTTGGGTGAAAATCTAAAGTACAACAAAAACATAAGCAAAAATACTGCCAATGCAATAACTGCGCATTCTAAAGATAATGCATACAAATGTAGTAGTACAAATCCCGCTGCTACGATAATGATAAAATTCATCGGCATAAATGAACACATCAGAGCGATAACCATAACCACTGCAAAATTATCGATTTTCTTCATATAGCCTAATTTGCCATTAATCAATAACAAACAGATAAGTGATAGTAAAAACTTAAGCAATGGTGTCAAATATACTTCAAATTTCCCATAAAATTTCTTTAAATATTGTTTCGCAACAAGTAATGATGTCATAGTAATTTCCTTTCAGAACCTATCCGGCCCTGCTTCATGTTTTATCATACATACTGGTAAGTCTTCGAAGATTACTTATATATAATCTCATATCTTTTCTGGCTTTTGCATACCGATAAGCATATATTGCATAGGAAATAATGGCATATATTCCTATTATAAGTAAATATTTTATTAATATAGATTTTCCGAATTCCATTAAATCCATCTTATAAATATCCAACATAAATACTTCGAAATCATAAAAAACATACATTCCAAATATGACTCCGAATGCAATGGTTCCGCTGATTACTGATTTCAGCACTTGAAACCAAACATAATCTCCACGAAAATAATTTAAGATAGAAGTGTTTTCTTTCCCAGTATTCTCTTCGTAAGATGCCATTTTTGTCATTAAGATGACACGCTCTTTGTTTAGCATAATATAGTCATGCCTTTCTACAGCCTGCAGTCGCATCGCGACGCAAATATTCAATGCGAAGAATGCGTCCTTTGCATTCTTCCGTGTGAGATTTAGTTATTCTTAGGTGACGTTCTTTGGCACCTTAGAATTTCTTCTCACACTCCTAACGGTCCAGGTATCTCATTCTGGCATTGTCTTTATAGTCTTTTGGTTTTTGAGGCTTAGGCTCTTCTTTTTTATAAACACTTCCCAAATTATGAGCCATATCAACCTTACATTTTTCACAAAACCGTCCGCTGCGAATCTTATCTCCGCACTTCTCGCAATCCAATCCAACTGCGGAATCCTCCGCAAACTGTAAGCGATCATCGCGCAGCCATTGTTTAATTTGCTGAGTAGTCACTTCACATTCTTCTGAAACCTCTGCGATACCACAGCCGGGATGTGAAGAGATATAACTTTTAACCTCTTGGAATTTTTCTTCCTGAGCTTTCATGCAATTAGGACAAGTAATCGGTCCCATAGCATAGTTAAACAGTTTCCCACATTTCCTGCAATTGCGTACATCCATTTTTTATTCCTCCATCATAACCCCTTGCCAATGGCCAAAGCAATATAATATATATTCTTGATTCCTGCATTATGCAGTTCTCGTGCCATGGCATTGACTGTACTACCTGTTGTATAAATATCATCAATAATTACAATCGTATCTAATTTTACATCATTTCTATAAATTTTGAAAGCCTTTTTCAAATTAATTTGCCTTTGGGCATCATCAAGGTTTTTTTGGGGCAATGTTTTTTTACATCTTCTTATTATATTACATTTTACGGGAATACCTGTTTCCCTTCCTAATTTTCTTGCAATCACTTCTGCCTGATTATATCCCCTGATGCACATTTTAGCTGAATGAATCGGTACCGGAATCAGTGCCTCAGGCTTCCAATCCTTTATTAATTCTCCTAAACGCTGGGCAATACTTATTCCATAAAAATCAGCATATTCCTGTCTGCCGTTATACTTAAACCGATAGATAGATGCTGCCATACTTTGATACTCAAATACTGCTGCACCTCTAATATAATAATGCTTCCTAACCGAACAATCATAACAATAATCCGCTTCCATTTCATATAAAGGTTTTCCGCATTTCATACATGCAGGTTCATTAATATACTTTATCTTATGGATACATTTTTTACATGTGAATCCCCCTGAATATTCTATAATATCATCACATACGGGGCAATGCCTGGGAAAAATCAGATTTAATATGACATTGATCCCTCTATTCCTTTTTTTTACCTTAATATTTCTCTCCTTTCACAGGCCGAATGATAGTTCCTGAATCCTCTCACTTAAACTTGTGTATCTTTTGTTTTGATGCTCATTCGCAATCATCTCATTCACAGTCTGACGGCTTCCCAGAATCATGACACAGTTCTTGGCTCTTGTCACTCCGGTATAAAGCAAATTACGATTAAACAGCATTCTGGGGCCGGTAAGCAGCGGCATAATAACAGCAGGATACTCACTTCCCTGAGATTTATGTATGGTCACTGCATAAGCCAGTTCAATCTCATCTAACTGATGGAACGGATAGGCTACCTGTCTATGCTCATCAAATTCTACAGTCAATTCTTGTGTTTGATCATTGATTTCCTTCACAATCCCCATATCCCCATTAAAAATTCCCATTCCTTTATCAATGGGAATGCCGTACTTGCTCACCACCTCCCACTCAAGCTGATAGTTGTTTTTTATCTGCATCACCTTGTCCCCCACCCGAAACAATCCATCTCCATATAGATGTTCTGTTTTGGAATCACCGGGGGGATTTAAGTACTTTTGCAAAATATGATTTAATGCTTCGACTCCAAGATTTCCTTTCCTCATAGGAGTCAGCACTTGTATATCATAGGCCTGTGCATTCACATAAGCCGGTAATTTTTCACTGATTAGTTGTATCATATGCTTATAAATCACCTGAACATCATTTCTTTCTAAGAAGAAGAAATCTTTACTTTTATTATCAAGAAGAATCTGCCTTCCGTCATTGATCTGATGCGCATTAACAACGATATCACTTTCTTCTGCCTGCCTGAATATTTTCTTTAGCATAACCACGGGAAAGCATCCGCTATCTATTAAATCTTTCAATATCTGTCCGGGTCCCACAGAAGGTAGCTGATTGATGTCACCTGCCATAATCAGTCTTGTTCCCGGAAGGATCGCTTTTAACAGTGATTGAAACAAATGAATATCCACCATAGACATCTCGTCAATAATAATAACGTCTGCCTCCAATGGATTTTCTTCATTTTTTTCAAATTGTGCCGATTTATTTTCAGCAGCCACAGCTCCGTTTAGTTCCAAAAGGCGATGAATTGTTCTCGCTTCATATCCCGTTGCCTCGGTCATCCTCTTTGCCGCACGGCCTGTGGGTGCTGCCAGAAATATATCCAGCCCCTCTTCCGCGAAATAGCGAATTATCGTATTAATAGTCGTTGTCTTCCCAGTTCCGGGTCCGCCGGTAAGTATAAATAGTCCGTTTTTAATACTTCCAATCACCGCTTCCCTCTGTAATTCATCCAACTCTATTTCCTGCTCCGCCTCTAATTTCTTTATTTGTCTGTGTACATGTTCTTCCTCTGAGGGCAACATTCCTTCTGAAGAATCTATGGATATATTCAAATCATGAAGCATTTTAGCACAGTTTAGTTCTTCATAATAGAACGATGCCGCATATACTCTCTTTTCTTTTCCGTTTCCATGGAGAGGCATTTTAATCATAACCTTTTTATCCATAGCAAGGTTAGATATCTGAGGTTCTATCAAGCTTCCCTCCATACCTAACAGTTCGCCTGCTCTTTCCAGCAGCACCTGCTCCGGTAAGTATATATGTCCCTCCATAGAAGCCTGAAGAAGCACATAAAGAATTCCGCTCCGAATACGGTAATCAGAATCTGTATGAATCCCGATTTTTCTTGCTATTTCATCCGCTATTTTAAAACCGATTCCTCCGATATCTTCCGCTAGCTGGTAAGGGTTTTCTTTCAGAACACCATAAATTTCCATCCCATATGCATTATATATTTTAATCGCTAAAGCACCTGATATTCCATATTTTTGTAAAAATACCATGGCTTCCCGCATATCTTTCTTTTCTTCCATCTGAATCGCAATTTCTCTTGCTTTTCTTTCACTGATTCCCTTTATTTCCGCCAGACGTTCCGGCTCTTCTTCTATTACTCTAAAGGTTTCCAAACCAAACTTTTTAATTATTCGCGATGCCAGAACTTCTCCGATTCCTTTAATTGCGCCGGAACCAAGATAGCGTCCCATACTTACAATATCATCAGGTTCTGTTATCTGATAGCTTTCAACCTTAAGCTGTTTCCCATAGACCGGATGTTCTATATAATTTCCATTGATCTCAAATGTTTCTCCCTGATCAATCGTGCGAAACATACCGACACATATAACTTCCTCATCATTGCTGACCAAGTTCATTACCGTGTAGCCATTTTCATTGTTTCGATATATTATATTTTCTACATAACCCTTTATATTTTCCATGATATTATCTTTCTTTCATACTTTTAACATAAGCCGTCTATTAAACTAAGAATTCGCTCTGCGAATTCTTCGCGCGCGCGGTGCCGTCCACGGCTAATTTCAACTCCGCGAGCTGCGCATCCCCATGAAACAAAAAGGCTGCTTATAAGCAGCCTTCATAATTCAATATCGGTATCATATATTCCATAACCATTATAAATTATAATTACGTTTCATCTGCTCATAGAGCATCTGTGCCAATCCAAGCCCTTCCTTTTCCGTAGAAGTACTTGCTAATTCCTGAATGGTGCTGTCTTTAAAGTAATCAACCAATGAATCATTGGGACTTGTCTCACCATCTTTAAATACATCTACAGTTTTCTGCATTGCATCAAAAATCTGTTCCAAGAAATATGCTTCAAATTCTTTGCATGCTGACAAAAGTTCGTCTTCTGTAGATTGCGTATAATCTTTTGATTTAACACGACTGTCCAGCTTAGAAGTTGCCTGCGAAGTCAGATAACTAGTATAAGCTGATGAAACTCCACTACTCATATCCATTATGTACTCCTATCTGCGATTATCAACGTTTTAGATTATTCGCCTGCTGCAGCATTTCATCCGAAGTTGTAATTGCCTTAGAATTCATCTCGTAAGCTCTCTGAGCTACAATAAGATTAACCATTTCGTCTGCGACTTTAACATTGGAGCCTTCCAAATATCCCTGTACCACCCTGCTCTTCTTTACATTTGCATTGGTGGCTTCATTAATAGCAATTCCGCTGGCTCCTGTAGGTGCCCAAAGGGAATCTCCTTGTCTCTCTAATCCTCCCGGATTACGGAATTGAAATGTTCCGATTTTAACTCCTAAAGACTGAGGATTGTTGTCCTCATCCGGATAACATAGTGTTCCATCCGATGTAATAGTAATCCTGTTAGTAATAAATGTGCTTGCTAAAACAATACTTCTTCCCTGAGCATCAAGCACCGGCATTCCATCAGTTGTCGTCAGCATAATTCCACCGCCGGAGGACATGGCCCATGTAAAATCACCATTTCTGGTATAATTAAGTTCTTCATCCTCATTCCTGACAGCAAAATAGCCGTCCCCTTCAATTGCAAAGGAAGTATCACTGGCAGATGCAATTAAACTACCCTGGGTAAATATCTGATTGATGGAAGAATTCCTTACACCTAACCCTACCTGAGAGGTCACCGGCTTTGGATCACCGTTTGCCGTTGTCGTTTTTGTCTGCAATGTCTGATACAGTAAAGTCTTAAACTGACTTGCCTGCGCTTTATAACCAACTGTGTTGACATTTGCCAAGTTATTAGCAATGGTATCAACATTTGTTTGCTGTGCATTCATTCCGGTCGCCCCTGACCATAAACTTCTAATCACTTTTCATCCCTCCTATAACTTACCAAGCTGATTTACAGCGATTTCCAGGCTGCTATCATAAGTTTGAATAACCTTTTGATTTGTCTCATAAGCTCTTGAAACATTAATCATACTCACCATCTCTGATACTACGGAAATATTGGAAGTCTCCAAAAATGATTGATTTACTTTTGCCGTAGCATCTTGAAACCTTGAACCTTCTACCGGCTGATAGTAGTTCTCTCCAAATTTCTCCAAGTAATTATAATCTTCAAAATCTCTGATTCTTAATGTGGCTACAGGAGTATTCTCATCACCCTGCATAATATTTCCTGATGTATCTACTCTAAAATCCAGAAGAGGATCCAGTCTGATACGTCCGCCGTTATCATTTAACACAAAGTCTCCGTCATGGGTTACTAAATATCCCTGTGGATTCATAGTAAAACTGCCGTCTCTTGTATATTTAATAGACGTATCTCCTTCTTTATTCATATACTGAACGGTAAAAAATCCTTCCCCTGATAACGCCAAATCAAATGGATTCTCGGTCCCTTTCATCGGTCCCTGGGAGTAGTCCGTGTAGCCCTCACCTATTAAAACACCCAAGTTATTTACACCAATTGCTCTTGCTGTTCCCTTTGCCTCTGACATATCTTTGAGCTTATACGCCAGTACATCATCAAAAGCCTTGCTTGTCACGCCTTCTTTTTTATATCCATTGGTGTTTGAATTGGCCAAGTTATGGGTAAGCACATCCATTCTCTTTTGTTCATTCACCATACCTGTATAAGCCGTATATAACCCTTTAAGCATATGATGCCTCCTCTTAGTCAGTTGTTAACATCTTTGTTTAATCTTCTTTATAACCCGCTAAAAATTCCACATATTTTCCGGTTCCGATTGCCACTGCTGTCATTGGGTCCTCTGCTGTCATCGTATTAATTCCGGTCTTGGAAGCAATCAAATCCTCAAGCCCGTTCAGTAAGCTTCCACCACCCGTAAGAACAATACCCCGATCAGCAATATCTGCTGCAAGCTCCGGCGGCGTCTTTTCAAGCACGCTGTGGATGGTTTCAACAATCTGAGCCGTTGTTTCTCTCAGTGCCTCTTCCGTTTCCTCGGAGGATACCTTTACGGTTCTCGGAAGACCTGTTACAAGATTACGCCCTCTGACATCCATATAATCCACTTCCGATTTTTTAAAAGCGGAACCTATTTTTATTTTCAAATCCTCTGCTGTTCTCTCTCCAATCAGCAGATTATGTTTCTTTCGCATATAACGAACAATGGCTTCGTCAAAGTCATCTCCTGCAATTTTTATAGAAGCACTTACCACCGTTCCGCCTAATGATATAACTGCAATATCAGAAGTACCACCACCGATATCTACAATCATATTTCCGCAAGGCTTGGAAATATCAATTCCCGCTCCGATAGCTGCAGCAATCGGTTCTTCAATAATTGACACCTCACGGGCTCCTGCCTGATAAGTTGCATCTTCTACCGCTTTTTTCTCCACTTCCGTAACTCCACTGGGTACACATACAGAGATACGAGGCTTACGGAATGTCTTTTTCCCTATAGCCTTTTGGATAAAATATTTCATCATTTTCTCGGTTACTCTATAATCAGAAATAACACCTTGTCGAAGCGGTCTTACTGCTACGATATTGCCTGGTGTCCTTCCAAGCATCAGCCTGGCGTCTTCACCAATTGCCCTTATTTTATCTGTGTCACGGTCAAATGCTACAACTGAAGGTTCTTTTAATACAACACCTTTTCCTCTGATGTATACTAAAATACTCGCTGTCCCCAAATCAATTCCAATGTCAGTGTACTGCATATATAAACCCCTTTCTCGATGGCCAATTTATTCTAAATTTATCATTTCATATTTTCTAATGTCCTAATTTAAACACACAAAGCCATTATACCTTAAAGATTATGATTTTCAAAGGGGTTTCATAAAATTTTATATAATTTTAAATATATTTTTTAAATAATACTTTCTACAGAATAAAAATACGGCAAATAAAAGCAGTTCCTTCTGCCTTATTTGCCGCCTCCATGCTATATTTAATATTAATACTTAGTATTATATCGGATCAATCGCAATAAAACTTAACTATTTTGCAGATCTTTCCAACATTTTTTTAATATAATAACCTGTATAGGACTTTTTAGATTTTGCAACTTGTTCCGGCGTTCCTTCCGCAATGATAGTACCCCCATTGTCTCCGCCCTCCGGACCGATATCAATAATATAATCGGCAGTTTTGATAACATCCAGATTGTGTTCAATAATAACCACCGTATTACCGCCGTCCGCTAACTTTTGCAATATCTCTGTCAATTTGTGAACATCGGCAAAATGAAGACCTGTGGTCGGTTCATCCAGAATATATATGGTCTTTCCCGTACTTCTCTTGCTTAGCTCCGTTGCCAGTTTAATTCTCTGCGCCTCTCCCCCTGATAAGGTAGTGGAGGGCTGTCCCAATTTTATATAAGACAATCCCACGTCATTTAAGGTTTCAATCTTACGTTTAATAGAAGGTACATTTTCAAAAAAGCCCACCGCTTCTTCCACAGTCATATCCAGTACATCGTAAATACTTTTCCCTTTGTACTTTACATCCAGTGTTTCTCGATTATACCGCTTACCGCCGCACACTTCGCAAGGAACATATACGTCCGCCAGAAAATGCATTTCTATTTTAAGGATTCCATCTCCGCTGCAGGCTTCACACCTTCCGCCTTTTACATTGAAGCTGAATCGGCCCTTCTTATAACCTTTGGTTTTCGCATCCACTGTGGAGGCGAACAAATCACGTATCTGGTCAAAAACACCGGTATAGGTTGCGGGATTAGAACGGGGAGTTCTTCCTATAGGAGACTGGTCTATGGCTATTACCTTGTCCAGTTGGTCGATTCCCTCAATTCCGGCATGTTTTCCGGGAATAGTTCTTGCTCTGTTTAAATCTCTTGCCAGATGCTTATATAATATTTCATTGACCAAAGAGCTCTTGCCGGAACCGGACACTCCGGTCACACAAGTCATAACTCCCAGAGGCAGCTTTACATTGATTCCTTTTAAGTTGTTTTCTTCCGCCTTTAATATTGTCAGTATACCTGTAGGCTTTCTGCGGTTTGCAGGAATCGGTATCTGTATCTTCCCACTTAAATATTGCCCGGTGATAGATTCCTTAACCTTCATAATATCTTCAGCTGTTCCCTGTGCCACCACTTCTCCTCCATGTGAACCCGCCTCCGGACCGATATCCACAATATAGTCTGCGGCAAGCATCGTGTCTTCATCATGTTCAACTACAAGCAGTGTATTACCCATATCTTTTAAACTGCGCAATGTATTCAATAATTTATTATTATCCCTTTGATGCAGTCCGATACTCGGCTCATCCAATATATAACATACTCCTACCAGACCGGAGCCTATCTGAGTGGCAAGACGAATTCTTTGTGCCTCTCCTCCCGAAAGGGTTCCCGTTGCTCTGGAAAGGGAAAGATAGTCAAGCCCAACATCTATAAGAAATCCGACTCTTGCCTTAATTTCTTTTAAGATCTGTTTACCTATGAGCAGCTGCTGATTGGAAAGTACCATTTCCGCAAGAAATTGGAACAGGTTTCCTATGGACATTGAAGTAATCTCATAAATATTCTTATCACTTACCGTTACCGCAAGAGACTCTTTTTTTAGACGCATTCCTCCGCACACCTTACAGGGTGTGATTCTCATAAATGTTTCATACTCTTGCTTCATGGTATCCGATCCGGTCTCCCTATAACGTCTTTCCACATTTTTAATCAGTCCGTCAAAGGCTATCGGATATACTCCCTGTCCCCGTTGTCCTTTAAAATGAACCTCTACTTCTTTACCATTGGTTCCATAAATAATAATTCTTTTAATAGCATCAGGGTAATCTTCATACGGAGTATCCAAATCAAATTTGTATTCTTTGCAAAGCGCCTGCAGCATTGCGTTGGTAAAACTTGCTTTATCATTACAGGATTGCCATCCGATTACGGTAATGGCTCCTTCATTTATTGATATTTTCTTATTGGGAATCATCAAATCCACATCGAATTCCATCTTATATCCCAGACCAAAACATTCCGGACAGGCTCCAAACGGATTATTAAAAGAAAAGCTTCTTGGTTCTATTTCACTGATGCTTACTCCGCAATCCGGGCATGAAAAGCTCTGACTGAAATTAATTGCTTCGCCATCTATAATATCTACGATAAGAAGACCATCTGCCAGCTCTAATACGCTTTCCACAGAATCCGTCAGTCTGCGCTCGATACCTGGCTTTACCACAAGTCTGTCCACTATGATTTCTATGTTATGTTTGATGTTTTTATCCAGCTTAATCTCTTCCGACAGTTCATACATGTTGCCATCTATGCGCACACGAACATAACCGCTTCTTTTTGCTCTTTCAAATACTTTGGCATGTTCTCCTTTACGTCCCCTTACAACGGGTGCCAATAACTGAATTCTTGTTCCTTCGTCCAGTTCCATTATCTGATCCGTCATCTGATCCACCGACTGCTTCTTGATTTCTTTCCCGCAGGTAGGGCAATGAGGGATTCCTATTCTAGCATAGAGCAAACGAAAATAATCATAAATCTCCGTTACAGTACCTACAGTGGATCTGGGGTTTCTGTTGGTTGACTTTTGATCAATAGAAATTGCCGGTGAAAGACCTTCTATCTTCTCTACATTTGGTTTTTCCATCTGTCCTAAAAACTGTCTTGCATAAGAGGACAAAGATTCCATATATCTTCTCTGCCCTTCCGCATAGATCGTATCAAAGGCAAGGGAGGATTTTCCCGAACCGGAAACCCCGGTAAGTACCACAAATTCATTCCTTGGTATATCCACATCCAGATTTTTTAAATTATGTTCATTCGCTCCTCGAATTTTGATGTACTCTTTTCGGGGGAGCATCTTTATGTTTTTGTTATCCATTATTATATCATATTCCTTTCATAACCTAGTCTTCTAATGATGCAAGCTGCTTCTTCAGCTCCACCATTTTATCCCGCAGCTCTGCTGCCGCTTCGAAATTCAAATCCGCTGCTGCCTTTTTCATCTTCTTCTGAATATCTCCTATGAGTTTTTCTAATTCTTTCCGATTCATTGACTCAGGATCTTTTTCAAATCGTACCTCTTCCTGGGCAATTACTTTAGAGATACTAATTAAATCTCTGACTGCTTTTTTTATTGTCTGCGGAGTGATTCCGTGCTCTTCATTATATTTCTGCTGTATTTCCCGGCGTCTGTTTGTTTCGGAAATAGCATTTTTCATAGAATCCGTCATTTTATCCGCATACATAATAACATGACCTTCTGAATTCCTTGCCGCCCTGCCAATGGTCTGTATCAGAGACGTTTCCGAACGCAGGAAGCCTTCCTTATCCGCATCTAAAATAGCGACCAAAGATATCTCCGGAATATCCAGCCCTTCCCTCAGAAGATTGATTCCTACCAGCACATCGAAGACATCCAGTCGCATATCCCTGATGATTTCCGCACGCTCCAAAGTGTCAATATCAGAATGAAGATATTTGACGCGGATTCCGACCTCTTTCATATAGTCTGTCAAATCTTCTGCCATACGCTTTGTCAGCGTAGTGACAAGTACTTTACTGTGCTTCTCAGCTTCTTTATTGACCTCCGAGATCAAATCATCAATTTGTCCCTCCACAGGACGCACATCCACTTCCGGATCCAACAATCCGGTAGGCCTTATAATTTGCTCCGCCCGCAGCAGCTCATGTTCTTTTTCATAGACAGATGGTGTTGCCGATACAAAAAGGAGCTGATCGATATGATCCTCAAATTCATCGAAGTTAAGAGGGCGGTTATCGAGTGCCGAGGGCAGACGAAAGCCGTAATCCACCAAGGTGTTCTTCCTTGAGCGGTCCCCCGCGAACATTCCCCGTATCTGAGGAACTGTCATATGAGATTCATCTATTATAATAAGATAATCGTTTTTAAAATAATCCATTAAAGTTAAGGGAGTGGCTCCTCCAGGCATTCCGTTCAGATGTCTGGAATAATTTTCAATTCCGGAGCAGAATCCTGTTTCACGAAGCATCTCAATATCAAAATTGGTACGCTCTGATATACGCTGTGCTTCCAGCAGCTTATCTTCACTTTTAAAATAACGAATCCTCTCTTCTAATTCAGTTTCGATATCCTTGCATGCATTTCCTATCTTCTCCGGTGAAACCACATAATGAGAAGCCGGAAATATGCTGATATGATCCAATGTTATATGCACCTGACCGGTCAGAGGATCTGTTTGTGCAATCCGGTCAATCTCATCTCCGAAAAACTCCACACGAATTAAATAGTCACCACCCTGAGCCGGATAAATTTCTACCACATCACCCCGAACACGAAAGCAGCCGCGCTCAATATCCATATCATTCCTATCATACTGAATCGCAATCAGCTCTCGTATGACCTGGTCTCTGTCCTTTGTCATTCCGGGACGCAGGGATACAATCATTTCCTGATAGTCATCAGGACTTCCCAAACCATAAATGCAGGATACACTGGCTACCACAACGACGTCCTTTCTCTCCGTAAGAGAGGCTGTGGCAGATAGTCTTAATTTATCTATTTCATCATTGATTGACGAGTCCTTTGCTATATAAGTATCTGATGAAGGCACATAAGCCTCCGGCTGATAATAATCATAGTAGGACACAAAATACTCTACGGCATTCTCAGGAAAATATTCCTTAAATTCACCATAAAGCTGTCCTGCCAATGTCTTATTATGAGCTACAATTAATGTAGGTTTATTAAGCGCTGCTATGATATTAGCCATGGTAAAAGTTTTACCGGAGCCTGTAACACCTAATAACGTTTCAAATTGGTTACCATTTTTAAATCCTTCTACCAATTCCTTAATCGCCTGCGGCTGATCACCGGTAGGAGAATATTCAGATACCAGCTTAAAGTGACCCATTACCGTTTCCTCCAAGAATTTCAACTTGCATTGATTCTAAAGTTACTTCCATATACACGGACTTCATTTTATCATAGAATATATAAAATGTATATAGAAATTTAGAACATCTGTTCTGAATATGTGCGTATAATTGTATACACATAAATTAAACTGTTAAACGTAAATTAAAGTACGGAACAAATGAAAAATTGTTCCGCACCTCAACTCTTAATATTACATATTATTGGTTGTTCTCTGTAATCTTATCCTTCATTATTTCCTTGGCACGCTCCAATTGATTGTCGAAGCCGTTATCATAGTATTGTTCACCGTCAAATTCACAAATCTCATCCGGTTCAACGCCAAGTCCGTGTATATTATTGCCATTCGGAGTAAAGTAAGTGCTTACGGTAAGCTTAACAGCCGTCCCATCGGACAAGTTTATTACTCTTTGCACAATTCCCTTTCCGTAAGTGGTTGTTCCTACCAATTCTCCCAGTTCATAATCTTTGATTGCCCCCGCAAGAATCTCCGAAGCACTTGCCGAATATCCGTTGATTAACACTACTAAGGGCAAATCGAACATATTAGATCCATCACAGGTATACTCTGTTCGGTTTCCTTCCCTGTCTTCCGTATATACAATCAATCCTTTCGGAAGCATCTGCTTTGCAATTTCAGTTACCGCACTCATATTTCCTCCCGGATTAGATCTTAAATCCAGAATGAGACCTTGCATCCCTTTATCACGTAAATCAGCCATTGCTTCTGTATATTGACCTACGGTTACATCATCAAATTCAGTAATCTGAAGATAACCGATATTATCATATATATCATAGTTAACAGTAGGGCTTTCGATCCGCCTCCGTTCGATATCTACCTCCACATAGTCCTGTTCTCCCTCTCTATATAAGGTCACATGTACGATCGTTCCTTCCGGTCCCTTTATTTTACTTACGATATCTTCAAGTTCAAGACCCTGTACATCCTCACCATCTACTTTGTAAATAATATCACCGTTTCTAAGTTTGACCTCCTGGGCAGGTGAATTCTCAATGACACTGCTGATATGTGCAAGTCCCGTCGCCCTATCCATTGTGACGACAGCCCCGATACCATAATAGATTCCTTCCGATTCATCCATAAATTTCAGAATATCTTCTTCGGTATAATATATGGAATAAGGATCCCCAAGGGAAGAAACAATTCCTTCATACATTCCATTGATCATATCCTGCTTGTCGATATCTTCTTGATAATAGTAATCGGCAATGGCTTCTTCTATCACTTGCAATTTCTGCATGGTATGATCATTCACTAGCTCCTCTGCCTCGGAATCGGTTGCCTGTAATGTGTTACTTGCAGACTCCATCCGCTGAGCTGAGTAAAGCTGTATACCGGCAAATGTGGCGCACGATAAAAGAAAACAAAGTAAAAATCCTGCTAATATTCCATGCCAAAAACCCTTGTTTTTATCATTCTTTCTATCATTTTTATTATTTTTCCCCAATTGATTATTTGGGTCATCATTGGGATAGTTATTTGAATTATATTCCACTTTTTTCATCTCCATTTATTTACTAATGTAATTCCAAGGTGACACATAACTGCCGTTTAAACGTACGCTGAAATGGAGATGGTTACCGGTTGAACGACCCGTTGAACCCACTGCAGCAATCTTTTGTCCTTTTACTACAAAATTGCCCTTCGAAACATTAAGCTGGGACGCATGCATATAAATTGTATACAATCCGTCACCATGATCAACCATAACATAATTACCCATAGATCCACTATAATCTGCTGCAACTACATTTCCATCATAAGCCGCTAAGATAGGGGAACCTCCGGGGGCTGCCAGATCCACACCGTTGTGAAATTGCGGTACGCCTAATATAGGATGGATACGGTTTCCATAATCATCGGTTACTTTGGTCATGGAAGGTGCCGGAAATGTGAAAATACCTCCGTCATATCGCAGACCATTTTCTTCCGCAAGCCTTGACTTTTCTTCCGCTACTGCTTTTTCTAACGCCATTATAGTTTCATTCTGTTCCAGAATATCAGCTTCATATTCAGCAATGGCAGCTTCTTTATTCGTTATATCTGTAGATACCTCAGAAAGTCTTTGCTCTTTTTGAGAAATTAAGGTATTTAAAGAGGCTTCCTCGGTTTCTACACCGGTCTTCGCTTCTTCCAGATAATCCCTGTCTTCTTCCAACTGTTCTTTAAATAATTCAATCAACTGCCTTGTAGTCACATATTGATCCAGCATCTTTCTATCATAAGCAGACAACATCTCTATATACTCTGCTTTGTTTAACATTTCACCGAAACTTTCTGAAGAAAATATAAGCTCCATGTATAAATTATCTCCCTTTTCATACATGAATTTTATTCTTTTTTTCATATCTTCATATTGCTGTTCCTGTACCGCAATGGCCTCTGCCAATTCTTCTTCTGTCTCTGCTATTTCTCCTTCTTTCGCTGATATCAGTTCTTTTAAATCAGCTATCTTTTCCTGAATAGTATTGAGCTCAGTGTCAAGTTGTGTCACATATTGAGTCAAATCTTCCTTAGATGCTTCCAGTTCTTCTTTTATTTTCTTCACATCGGTCAGATTAGATTGCAGCTTCTGCTTCATGTCTCTTGCGCTTTTTATTTCATCTTCTTTTTGCTTAATACTATCACTTGTCAGTTCAAAAGCACTTACCTTTAAAACCACCGGCATACCGCTCTGTACTGTGTGAATTATTATTGGTATGCAAAGCACCGCACACAGCGCCTTCCTCCATCTTCTCATAAACAACATCCTTAATATGCTAAACTCTTAAATGCTTTCTAACTGTTACTATACTTCCCATAAAACCAATTCCCACACCCAAAACAACTGAAACAGGTAATAGTGTATTGAAAATCTGTTCTACCGGAAGGAAATTCAATAATTGTGAAAGCATAGCAAATCGTTCCGATACATAACCAATCACCTGGTTGTAAATAACATAAATAATACCCAGCGGCGTCATAGACCCAATAAGCCCTATGAGCATACCCTCTATAACAAAAGGAGATCGTACAAAAAAGTCCGTTGCTCCTATATATTTCATAATATTAATTTCTTCTTTCCTGACAGATATACCAATGGTTACCGTATTACTAATTAAGAATATGGATACCGCAAACAAAATACCGATAATACCAATGGATACGTAAGCAATTAATTTATTGATACCACTCAGAGTGGTGGCTGTCACTTCCGACTTATTAATTCTTCTGACATCTTCAATAGATTCTAAATAGGTAACAAGTGCCGGTTGAAGCGATACATCATTTAAGTAAATTTCATAATGTGCGGACTCTGCCAATGGATTCTCAGTAAAACCATCCGAATATTCACCCAGATAATCATCTTTAAAGCTTGCCCATGCCTCATCTGCCGATACAAAAATTATATTAGAAACTTCTACTCTCTTCGTTATCATATCACCGATTTCAGCAATTCTTGTATCGTTTGTCCCCTCTTTAAAAAAGACGGTCACAGATACACCTTCCTCGGCAGTTTTTACTATGTGCTGAAAATTGGTAATAATGGAATAGAAAGTGCCGAATAAAAACAAGCACGCTCCAATTGTAGCTATGGAGGCCAGGGAAAACCATTTATTTCTTAGAATATTTCGAAACCCCTGTCCGATCGTATAAAAAAATGTACTAATCCTCATCTATATATCCACCTTTTTCCTCATCACTTACAACGACACCTCGTTTCATGGTAACCACTCGTTTCTGCATGGAATTCACAATTTCTCTATTATGTGTGACTACCAGAACCGTTGTACCGTTCTCATTAATCTGTTCTAACAGTTTCATGATTTCCCATGAGTTTTTGGGGTCTAAGTTCCCCGTAGGCTCATCGGCCAGCAATATAGCAGGTCTGTTTACAAGTGCTCTTGCCAGTGCTACCCTTTGCTGCTCGCCTCCGGACAACTGTCTGGGCTTTGCTTTATATTTCCCCGCAAGCCCGACTGTCGCAAGAATACTTGGAACATTTCGCTTTATTTCTTTATTGGATACTTGAATGATTCTCTGTGCAAATGCTACATTATCATAAACATTTCTATCTTTCAGCAATCTAAAATCCTGGAAAACTATCCCTAGATTTCTTCTGAACTTAGGAATCTTACGATGTCTTATTTTAACCAGATCATATCCCATCACACCGATATTTCCGGATGTAGGCGTTAATTCACGAAGCAAAAGCTTAATCAGCGTAGATTTACCAGATCCGCTGTCGCCTACGATAAAAACAAACTCTCCTTTATTAATATGTAGACTGACACCATTTAATGCCGGTGCTCCAGTCGCATATGCTTTGCAGACATTCTCAATGGTTATGATTTCATTGCCTACATCTGTCTGCCTTCTTCCTCTTCGTTTTTTTCTAACATTTTCCGCCAAAGTACTCACCCACCTAATTTTTTATCACTTGTTTTAATTAATATTCAAAGGTTTCCATGTATTTCATATATTTCACAACCATAAGTGCAATTTTAAAAGTAATCGCATCTTCAAAAATTCTAAGATCCAACCCTGTACTCTTCTGAAGCTTATCCAGTCTGTACACTAAAGTATTTCTATGAATAAATAACTGTCTGGACGTTTCTGACACATTAAGACTATTTTCAAAAAATTTATTAATCGTCGTAAGGGTTTCTTCATCAAAATCATCCGGACTTTTACCGCCGAATATTTCTTTAATGAACATCTTGCAAAGAGGAATAGGAAGTTGATAAATCAACCGGCCGATTCCAAGTTCGCTATAGGCTATAATATCCCTTTCATCAAAAAAGATTTTTCCTACATCTAAGGCCATTTTCGCCTCTTTGTAGGAACGGCTCACTTCTTTTATCTCATTTACCGTAGTTCCATAAGATATTCTAATGTCATTCATACCTTCTTTTGCCAAATATGCTTCTGCATTTTTTGCTGCCTTATCAATTTCTTTATTGCTGTCACCATCCGACAAATCTTTTACTACTATAACATTATTTTCATCTACTGCGGTAATGAAATCTTTGCTATTATTACCAAAATATGTACGCATCAGCTCCAGTACATTACTGTCCTTAGCACTTCCCGTTTCAATAATAATGGCAACTCTTTTCACATCTGTCTGAATGTGCAATTTCTTTGCACGGCTGTAAATATCAACCAGAAGCAGATTGTCTAGTAAAAGATTCTTAATAAAATTATCTTTATCAAAGCGCTCTTTATAAGCCACCAGAAGGCTCTGAATCTGGAAAGTTACCATCTTTCCAACCATATATATATCTTCTCCGGCTCCACCGGCTACTAATATATATTCAAGCTGCTGATCGTCAAAAATCTTAAAGTATTGATGCCCCTGAATTTCCTGAGAATCCGCTGAAGAACCAGCGAATTCCGCTGCTGCCTTGGAACAGCCATTCATGTCAACTGTTGTGGATGCCACTTCCTTGCCGTCCACATCCATCACGCATAGTTCGACCCGTGCAATCGCTTTGAGACCCTCTATCGTATTTTGTAAAATTTGATTTGATATCATTTCCCCACTCCTTTATTTCGTTTTCTTATTCTCTATGCAATTTATACAATGCATTTGTCGAATAAGATTTCGTTTTTTCTACACCCATTTCCCATTTTAATTCAAAACTACAAAAAAATCTACTGTATTCCTATAATTTTTTGTGTATTTTTTATGAATTAATAAAAATAAGTTATGATTTAAACACTATACAACTTACACAAGGTACTTACTTCCTATAGTATAAAAAAGACAGACCGGAAAAGTAGATTCCTAATCTGCCTATTCATTTCTTTCGTTTTCTCCATTATATCTGTTGATACGATTGCGAAACATTTTTTTATATATCTTACCCATTGCTTTTTTCTGAAAAGACTCCCTATTTTTTCCCAGTTTCATATCCTTTGATAATCCCAGCCATACCTCAGCATTCAAAAAGGACTTTGCCTCCGTCATCCATTTTTCCTGTCGTCCCAGATTCATTCTGGAAATAATAACCCTGGGGGCGATATCATTAATATTATTAATAATTTCTTCCATATCCGCTGTATCTTCTTTGATAGTCTGCTCACCGCAAATTACAATTCCTTTTTGAAAAGTCTTAAGCTCTTGTTTCAGTTTTATAATGTCTTCCTCTGAATCAGATAAAAGATAAACCTTTTTATCTAACCGGACCACCCTTCTTAGAAATTCTTTCAGAAAAACTAAGTTCTCTGTTTCATACAAACGGCTTTTGGACTCAATTTTAGCTACTCTTAAAATATCAGAATCTCCGCACAACGTCATGTCCATAGATTCTATCCGCGCTTTCTCGCTTTCATCTTTTCCAGCTAATATAAGCATAGGAGTTGTAACATATAAAATAGTATTAAGCGCTCTTTTCCTTACATAATCATCCACCATAACCAATGACTCCCTGAGTGAATAATCGGTGAGCGCAACTCCTAATATATCCATTTTTTGCATAATTGTACCAACTTTCTCAACTCGACTTGTCAAGTATACCAAAAATATGATATACTTTCAATATAGCTATTCCTATAAATTGTTACGATACGAATGGAGGTAATGAGTGTGAATATTCCTGAACTGTCTATGGCTCTTGCACAGACTCAAACTATGTCAGATGTAAGTATTGCTGTACTTTCCAAATCGTTAGATGGTATGGAAGCCAGCGGAGATCAATTAGTAGATTTGATGCAGTCTTCTATGGAATTGTCCATCAATCCTTCTATAGGAGCTAATATTGATTTATTTATTTAAGTATATTGGTTGATTTTAAAAAGCATTGCATGTTGTTACGTGCAATGCTTTTATTAATTATCCAACATAGTAATTATTAAAAAATTACAAATAAACTCATATAAGATAATGCCAATACAACTCCCAGAAGCAACGGAACCGTTACCATCTTATTTCCTTTTTTATTGTTTCTCTTATTCCATATTGCGCGCATATGTTCCAACCGATTTTCATTTTTAGCAATCCATACCAAAACACATGCTGCCAGAGTTGTAGTAATTGCTGCAATAATTAAAAAGCTGCTAATAGCCATAAGTATCATTTCTGTTGTCATCTGTGACTGTACTTCTTCCAGCCCATCTACAGCGGGAGTGATTGCATCATATAAATACATCATACACACCTGCTGCGAATTGAATACCGCATGGCACAAAACAGCACTCCATATACTTCCTGTTGCTTCCACTAATAGAGCAAGTATGATACCAATTACCAAGGCATAGGCTGCCTGATTAAAATTCATATGCATCAGCGAAAACAGTACGGCGGATAAAATCAGCGCCTGTAAAGCTGTTCCTGATTTCTTATACCCCTGATATATAATTCCTCTAAAAACCAGCTCTTCACAAAACGGACCAAAAATACCGATAATAAATAGCATAACACCAAAAGGTACATTTAAAATATCTCCGCTCATTTCTGCCACCGTATTATCTACAAACAATAATGATATTGCATTAATTAAGGAAGCCAGCGGCATGGCCAAATAGGTAAAAAGAATAGTCATAAAAACAGTAGATATCTTTATTTTATGAAAATTTGCTAATTTTATAATATTTTCTTTTGCAAACAACACTCCTATCAATGCAGGAATAAGTACAATTGATTGGCTGACTATGAAATTAGGTACGATCTCTAATGTAAAAACCGAATAAAATATGCTTAACAGAACAATTAGCAAAATATGCAGCAATATGATTGCAAGAAATATTCGGTTTACCTTTTTACTATTCATTTATTGTATTAATTCTCCATCATAAAGTTGACTAGCTTATTAATATCTTCCGGCTCATATGCAATTAATTCAAGTTCCGCAATGGTTCCATCGGAAAAAATATTTGCCATGGATACATACTGAGAAAGTTTTGATTTTAAATTCAGTCTGTCACCTTCTCCTGTAACTAATTCTACTCTGCCAACACAGGTGTCAATTACTTTAAAAAATTTATCGATATCTCTTATGTTTTGTACTTTCATATTGTCCCTTTCTAAGGATAAACCTTAAACTATGTTTTCATATCAAGATTATATATCTTGATTATACTGTTCTGATTATGAATATGCAAGGTGTAAAATAATCAAGATTTTTCTATACTCGTATCTGTTATCACTATTTTACCTTCCTTTAGCAACCGCCCTACTGCCCGCTTGAACTCATTTTTACTCATCTGCATTTCGCTTTTGATGACTTCAGGGCTGGCTTTATCATTGAAGGGAAGTGTTCCTTTGAAACTTTCTATTTTATCCATTACTTTCTGCGCATCTGTGCCGATTTGTATATACGCCTTTTCACGAATACTCAAATCCAGCTTGCCGTCTTCTTTCACACCGGTCACCCTGGCAGAGATCATATCTCCCTCTTTCACATTCCCATACATTTCTTTTGCCGCAATCAGCCCTGAGTACTTATCGTCAACTGCCACGAATGCACCGAATTCCCTGCTAATTTCATAAATACGTCCTGTGATACGATCATCTTTCTTATAAGGGCTGTCCAATCTAAGATAAGGATATACTTTCATTGTGGCACATAATCTATTGCTTTTATCAATATAAAGTGCTGCCAGGCACTCCTCTCCTTCCTGCACCTTCCACGTTTGCTCTTTAAACGGAAGAAGCAAATCCTTTTCCAATCCCCAATTCAGAAATGCTCCTATTTTCCCGGTCTGCACTACCTTAAGCAGTGCCACCTCTGAAAGCGTAAGTCCGGGGCGATTTGTGGTTGCTATAAGTCTGTCATTGGAATCTCTATAAATAAACACACCAATTGCATCACCCAGCTGCGCACCCTCCGGCACCTGCTTCGCCGGTAAAAGCACTCTCTCTTCCGCGTCATCTGCATGAACGGCCAGATATACTCCGAATTCTACCTTTTTGACAATAAATAATTCTTGTACTTCACCTAATTTTATCATTCTAAAATTATACTCCTTATTTCCGTTACCATTTAAAGTTATATTGCTTTCTTTCTACTGCTTATTATTTCGTTCAAACTCTGCGACACAATAGGGCTGTCCCTCCTGATTATTTAATACCACCAAATATTTATCATTTTCATGATATAACACGGGGTGTATGACATCACCTAAATGAGCCTGCTTTTTATATTCTGCCCTCATTTGCTTGATAGCAAACTTCTCCGGAAGATATTCCATGGCGATACGAATATATTGTCCGTTATTTACATGATTGTTCGTATCCAGATGGTGATATTTCACTTCCATATTTTCTTTTTCAATGCCAGCCTTATCAGGAACCGCTATTTTTCTTGGAGCATAATTCATAGGCAGCTTTTCTTCCAAGACATATGCCTTCACCATTTCTTCCGTTACTCTTACCGGCCGCATTTCAATCATATTCATCAGTGTCCAGATAGTATTGGCATAGGCCAGAGGCTCTCCGTCTTCAGTCTCCATCAGAAAGTTACGGCACCCCATAAATCCTTTAAACTCATAAGGCAAGGTTCCTATCACCACCTGTTCTCCCAGATCCGGATATCTCACTACATTTATTTGCCATGCTGACAATACCCATGCAAGATTTCTTTTTGCCAAATATGCTAATCCTACTCCAATGTCCTCTGAGTGAAACGTGGAACAATCCTGGAAATAATCTAATAAAGCCTCTAAAGATAATTTTCCCTCACTGTCCAATTCACTATATCGTATTCTGCTGTTAAATTTATACATATTAAGCATCATGCCTTTCTTCTCACGCTAATCTAATTTTGTTGCTACATCCTATCATACTACTCTATTTGCATTCTTTCAATAAAAACAGTCTCTGCAGTTCCTATTAACAGAATTATAACACCAGCATAAAATGTAATATATTTTATTATACTTGGAGTTTCATATGCCAAAAATTCTGGATGAAAATTATTATGATTTAATCATTGATAGCATACTTGTTCCTGATTATGATACCGGAGATAATATTACATATTTAAATGAACGTGACTCTTTACTGCATGTTGCCGTAATGGATGGGCAGCCTTGTGATTTGGGAAATCAGCCATACCATCGTTACCCGTCTATTTTAACATTAACATCTATTGCCAGCCTGGAAAAGTCCGGTATCATCACAGTGCAGCGTAACCCCTACCTTTCTCTTTACGGAAGAGGTGTTATGATTGGGATTATTGATACGGGTATTGATTATCAACATCCGGCTTTCCGTTATATGGATAATACTTCACGTATATTTTCTATATGGGATCAAACGATACAGGACGGAGAAGCTCCTGATGGTTTTACTTTCGGTTCCGAATACAACAAGGAAACAATCAATTTAGCATTGCGGTCACAAAATCCTTTGTCTATCGTACCCTCCGTTGACACAAATGGTCACGGTACAGGTGTTTCCAGCATCATTGCCGGGAATCCAAATACTCAATATGGATTCAGCGGTATTGTTCCGGAAGCAGAACTGGTTGTTGTAAAGCTGAAAGAGGCCAAAAATAATCTTCGGAGACTCCATTTTATTCCGGAAGACGCTACCTGCTATCAGGAGTCCGATATTATGCTCGGCATGCGTTATGTACTATCTATTGCACAGAGTCTCCGCAAACCTCTTGCCATATGCATTGCTTTAGGCACAAGTCAAAGCGGCCATAGCGGGCAAGGAGCTCTTAGCAGTTATGTCGATTATGTGTCACAGCTGTCACAAAGAGGAATCGCCGTTTCCGCCGGTAATGAAGGTAATACCGACAGACATTACTATCAAAATGTATTAAACACTCCATATACCACTGATTTTGAATTAAATGTGGGGAATAATGACAAGCTGTTTTCCATGGAAATATGGCCTTATGCCCCGAGCCGTCTCACCATAGAAGTGATTTCCCCCACCGGTGAGTCCACACCTATAATTTATCCCCGCTTAGGTATTTGCAATCGATTCAGCTTTGTTTTTAATCAAAGTGCTATATGGATAAATAACGTTAATTTTGAAGAGGAGACAGGCGATCAGCTTATTCTTATTCGTTTTGAAAACCCAGTGCCCGGCATATGGCAATTCAGAGTACAGAATCTTGAAAATGAAGCTTTTTCTTTCCACGCCTGGCTGCCCTCCGGTAATTTAATCTCCAATGAGACATTTTTCCTTGAACCCAATCCGGATACGACAATTACTTCTCCGGGAAATGCGGTTCACGCTTTGACTGTTACTGCCTACAACCACATTAATGACAGTATACTCATAGAATCAAGCAGGGGATATACAAGAACCAATCAAATTAAACCTGACATTGCTGCTCCCGGATTTGAAATCCCATGTGCCGCACCAGATAATAAATATGCTGTATTGACCGGAACCGGAGCGGCCGCAGCCCATGCCACCGGCATCCTTGCTATGGTCTTGGAATGGGCCGTTGTACGCGGAAATTATACTTCTATTACCGGAAACGATATCAATCGATTAATTATGCGGGGCGCATACCGTGATCCCACCCTTACTTTCCCTAATCAAATATGGGGATATGGGAGGGTAGATGTAAACGGGTTATTTGAACGCCTCACTATATTTTAATTTATGATAGGCGCACTCCCTTATAAGTACAAAAACCTCTATAGAATTAACTATAGAGGTTTTAGCAGGGCTACAAGGATTCGAACCTTGAGATGACGGAGTCAGAGTCCGTTGCCTTACCGTTTGGCGATAGCCCTTTATGTTTGCAACTATTTAGTCGCTACATTTTGGTATTATACATGATTCAATTTCTATTTGCAAGTCCTAATTTCGTAAAAATATTCTGGGTTACAGAATCTCGCGCCGAGCACGTTCGCTTTGCGACATATCATAGCATATAATAGTGTGGAATAATGTCCTGATAGCTTCCGTCTTTCATAAGGAATCCTCCCGGAATCGTACCCAACTGAACAAATCCAAGCTTTTGATATAAATGGATCGCTCCGATATTAGTACTTACCACTGCATTGAATTGTAATATCAAAAAACCAATCTCTTTTGCCTTTGCAATGGAATGTAGCACCAATAATTCTCCGATACTTCTGCCGCGTTCACTGCCCTTAACAGCATAGCTTGCATTGGAAATATGCCCACACCTTCCTATATTATTAGGATGTAAGATATACATACCAACTACTTGATTGGTATGTATATCCACTGCCACCCCTGTAAAGGATTGACTTTCAAAGAAGTCTAATCCACTTTTTTTATCCAGATACTCCATTTGTGGAAATGCCAGACCATCCTCAACAACTTCGTTCCAAATAGCAACCATCTCCGGAATATCCTCATATATAAATGACCTTACAGTAACTTCCATAATTTCTTCCTATACTTCAAACAATAAATCTGCATACGTTGGCATCGGCCACATTTTCTTATCAACTAACAGTTCCAGCTCATCGGCAGGTTTTCTCAAAGCATCCATTGCTGTTTTCACTACATCCTTATAATAGAAAGCCTGATCTCTGCCTGCCTTCATAGCATTTGCTTCTGCCTCTACTTTTTGGAGATTGGCATGTGCCGCCTGCATTATGGCAAGTTTATCAGACACCTTACTTAGCAGTTCTGACTGCACTGTGGCATCTGCGCCTGCTTCTCTTACTGCTATCACCGTATCCGCCAAAGCCTTTGTAAATTTTATCACTGCCGGAATAATCTGCTTAGAAGCCATATTCATCATGGTTAGCGCTTCAATATTGATTGATTTTGCATAGGTCTCATACAGTACTTCTTCACGAGATTCCAGCTCTGCTTTTGTAAAAATACCAAATTTTTCAAATAACTTTACTGCCTTTTCAGTGGTCAGAGTATCCACCGCATCTACCATTGAATTAATATTAGGGAGGCCTCTTCTTGCTGCTTCCTCTACCCATTCGTCTGCATAACCATCTCCATTGAAGATTATTCTCTGGTGTTTGGTCATATATTCTTTAATTAAGTCATGTACTGCCAAATCAAAATCATCGGCTTTTTCTAAGATATCGGCAGCTTCACAGAAAGCTTCCGCAACAATTGCATTTAAAGTTGTGTTGGGACTTCCGATAGAGTCCGAGGAACCAACCATACGAAACTCGAATTTATTACCGGTAAATGCAAAAGGCGACGTTCTGTTTCTATCCGTTGCATCCTTTACAAAATCAGGAAGGGTGGAAACCCCTGTCCTTAATATTTCGCCTTCCTTACAGGTTTGTGCAATACCAGTTTCTATCAGCTGTTTCACAACATCCTCTAACTGCTCACCTAAGAATACGGAAACAATTGCCGGAGGCGCTTCATTGGCTCCAAGTCTATGGTCATTTCCTACATCCGATGCACTTTGACGAAGCAAATCCGCATGGGTATCCACTGCTTTTAAAATACATGCAAGAACAAGCAGGAATTGAATATTTTCATTGGGGGTTTCACCCGGATCCAGTAAGTTCACACCATTATCCGTACTAAGAGACCAGTTATTGTGTTTACCGGAACCACTTATCCAAGCAAATGGTTTTTCATGCAGCAAACATCTTAAATCGTGATATATCGCTACCCTTTTCATGGTTTCCATCACAAGCTGATTGTGATCAACTGCTATGTTCACTGTTTCATATACCGGTGCCAACTCATGCTGTGCAGGTGCCACTTCATTATGCTGTGTCTTTGCCGTTACTCCCAGCTTCCATAGCTCTTTATTCAAATCTTTCATATATGCGCCGATACGTTCTCTAATTACTCCAAAGTAATGATCTTCCATTTCCTGTCCCTTTGGTGCCGGTGCACCAAATAAGGTACGTCCTGTGAAAATGAGATCCGGCCTTTGCAAATATTTATCTTTATCAATGAGGAAATATTCCTGTTCAGCTCCAACACTTGGTACTACCTTCGTTGCTTCTGTATTTCCAAACAGATGTACAATGCGCAGTGCCTGCATGTTAATTGCTTCCATAGATCTAAGCAGAGGTGTTTTCTTATCAAGTGCCTCTCCTTTATATGAACAGAATGCGGTAGGGATACAGAGAATCACTCCGGTTCCTGCTTCTTTTAAAAATGCAGGAGACGTAATATCCCAAGCCGTATATCCTCTTGCTTCGAAAGTAGCCCGAAGTCCTCCGGAGGGAAAAGACGAGGCATCCGGTTCGCCTTTAATCAGTTCTTTTCCGGAAAATTCCATAAGCATCTTTCCCCCTTCGTCAGGGTGTGCTACGAAGGAATCATGCTTTTCTGCTGTAATACCAGTAAGCGGCTGAAACCAGTGTGTATAATGTGTTGCCCCATTTTCTATTGCCCAGTCCTTCATTGCCTTAGCAACGACATCAGCATATGCCAAAGGAAGCTCTCCACCTTGTTCAATTACTTGCTTTACTTCCTTGAAGACAGTTTTGGGCAGGCGCTCCTTCATTTTACCGATTGTAAAAACATTTTTTGCAAAAATTTCTTCCACATTAAATTTCTCGCTCATTCTATAATCCCTTTCGCAGCTTTTCAATTATCTTTTTTATGACATATATTTTATCAGTTATTTTATTAATTGTACATCTTCAACGATTAGTGCCGAAATCCTAGTTCGATTTGGGTGCCTCTATTCTAAGAATATCGTAAGGGGAAGCCTCTTTTGTAAGCTCCACATATAAAATCTGCTTTGAATGTGGTGCACTTTCCACATGCTCACCGTCTTCTGTCGTCAAAGAAAGTACCGTAACCGGAATATTACTGCCATCGGGTTTCATAATTTCTATCTGGTCACCCACACAGAATTTATTTCTCTGCTCGATACGTGCACGTCCCTTAGCGTCTATACTGCCTGCAACTCCAAGATATATATACTCATTTACATAAGTATTAGAATCATAAATCTGGGTGTTTTCATCCGGCATGCCAAAGTAGAAGCCTGTGGTAAACTGTCTGTAAGTACATTTGGAAATCTCTGCCCGATACCAGTCAAGATTTGCAGCATACTCTTCCTCGGATTTAAAATAGTCATCAATTGCCTTTCTGTAAGTTCTTGCAACTGTTGCCACATAAAGCGCCGTTTTCATACGGCCTTCTATCTTAAAGCTGTCAATTCCTGCATTTACCATCTCCGGAATATGTTCAATCATACACAAATCCTTGGAGTTAAAGATATAGGTTCCTCTTTCATTCTCATATACCGGCAGATATTCTCCCGGTCTCTTTTCTTCTACTACCGCATACTTCCAGCGGCATGGATGAGTACATGCTCCCTGATTGGCATCCCTGCCCGTAAAATAATTACTCAGCAAACATCTGCCGGAATAGGAAATACACATCGCTCCATGAATAAAGCTTTCTATTTCCAGTTCTTCCGGTATATTCTCTCTGATTTCCTTAATCTCTTTCAGTGATAGCTCACGCGCCGTCACCACTCTTTTTGCTCCCTGACTATGCCAAAACTTACAAGTTTCATAGTTCGTATTATTAGCCTGTGTGGAAACATGTATTTCGATTTCGGGACATATTTCTCTGGCCATCATAAACATACCCGGATCCGCAACGATAAGAGCATCCGGCTTTAACTGCTTTAGTTCCTCAAAATACTCCCTCGCTCCTTCTAAGTCTCTGTTATGGGCTATAATATTAGCCGTCACATGGACTCTTGCCCCATGTTCATGAGCAAAGCGAATTCCCTCTGCCATATCTTCCCGGCTGAAGTTCTTAGCCTTTGCACGCAATCCAAAAGCTTCCCCACCTATATATACAGCATCTGCACCGAATATAACTGCTGTTTTTAATACTTCTAAATTTCCCGCAGGAATTAAAAGTTCCGGTTTCTTCATGTTTACCTCGTTTTCACACTGACAGTAACTCCGTCACCTATTTGTAAAATTGCTGT
>CAYXCV010000022.1:0-29573 GCA_964463365.1 uncultured Kineothrix sp. | reverse complement strand
AAAATCTAACCCATGGCTTTGGTGACAGAGCTATTTTTAATAATGTATCCTTTCGCTTATTAAAGGGAGAGCATATTGGTTTAATCGGTGCGAACGGTGAAGGAAAGTCAACGTTCATGAACATTATTACCGGAAAGCTGATGCCGGATGAGGGAACCATAGAATGGGCCAAAAAAGTACGTGTGGGATATTTGGATCAGCATACGGATTTGGAGAAGGGCATGACCATTCGCGATGTCCTCTCCTCTGCCTTTGCTTTTTTATTTGATATGGAAACAGAAATGAATCTTATCTGTGATAAAATGGGCGAAGCCACACCCGAGGAATTGGAAGTATATATGGAGGACTTAGGAACCATTCAGGATCTTCTTACGATGCATGACTTTTATATGATTGATGCCAAGGTAGAAGAGGTCGGAAGGGCGCTGGGACTTACGGAAATTGGTTTGGAGAAGGATGTGACAGACTTAAGCGGCGGACAGAGAACCAAAGTGCTGCTGGCAAAGCTTCTCCTTGAAAAGCCCGATATCTTACTTCTGGATGAGCCGACTAATTATTTGGATACCGAACATATTGAGTGGCTGAAAAGATATCTCAACGATTACGAGAATGCTTTTATCTTGATTTCACATGATATTCCTTTTTTAAACAGTGTGATTAACCTGATTTATCATATGGACAATCAGGAACTTAGCCGCTATGTGGGGGATTATAATAAGTTTGATGAAGTATATGCTATGAAAAAGTCTCAATTAGAAGCCGCCTATCATAAGCAGCAGAAAGAAATCTCAGATTTGAAGGACTTCGTAGCCCGCAACAAAGCCCGAGTGGCAACTAGAAACATGGCTATGTCCCGTCAGAAGAAACTGGATAAAATGGATGTTATTGAGCTGGCATCAGAAAAGCCGAAGCCGGAATTCCGTTTTAAACAAGCAAGAACCCCGGGCAGATATATTTTCCAGACCAGTGACTTAGTCATTGGATATGGAGAACCCCTTTCTTCTCCCCTCAATCTCGAAATGGAGCGGGGGCAGAAAATCGCCCTGACAGGAGCCAATGGTATCGGCAAGACAACACTGCTTAAAAGTATTCTCGGAATTACTCCTGCTCTCTCGGGAAATGTGGAACAAGGGGATTACCTAAACATCGGGTACTTTGAGCAGGAAATGGATTCGAATGTGACCACTACTTGTATTGAGGAAATCTGGGCGGAATTCCCTGGTTATACTCAATATGAAGTTCGTTCCGCACTGGCAAAATGCGGTCTGACCACGAAGCATATCGAAAGTAAGGTCAAGGTCTTAAGCGGCGGCGAACAGGCAAAGGTCAGATTATGTAAACTAATAAACCGTGAAACCAATGTTCTGCTTCTGGATGAGCCCACCAACCACTTGGATGTGGATGCCAAAGCAGAGTTAAAACGTGCACTGGCGGCATACAAAGGCAGTATATTAATGGTCTGCCACGAACCCGAATTCTATGAAGACTGGGCTACCGATGTATGGGATTGCGCGAAATGGACTACGAAGCTGGTATAATTTATTTCCTGATAATCAATAGTTTGTTGTCGCCTTTCTGGAACTCATATTCGGTTTCTTTGATTTCCACATTATGATTATTATTAAAATAATCAATCACATTGTTAATCAAATCTGTTTTATTTGCATCTAAATCGACAATTGGGAAAATTCGAATTTCTTTGCAAACTCTAAGCATTTCTGTTATGGATTGAATGTGGAAATCATATCCCAACACGGTATACATTAATAAAAAATGAGAGCTTAATCCTATATCAAATGTGTTTTCATCATAGGGCAATCTTTTCGGTAACTCATGACAAATATACCTGTTCTCTGCTTTTCCCTGTTCGTAATCTTCTATAAATAGCTGCATCGCAGACATGCGTATGCTTTCAAGTTCATCTAAATTTTTTATATTATTCCAAACATAATTTGCTTTATTTTCTCTCATTTGCTGCATAACTGTAATGCGTACTTCTGCAATACGCTCCTGTAATTCATCTTTTGAGAATTGATAGACGGGGTCAAATGAAGTAACAGAATATCCATTTTGTTTAGCCTCATAATTAAAGCTGGCAGGACCATCACCAAAGCCTGCCAGTTTCTTATGCATATCATTATCATCTAATTGAAACATCAATCTATACTCACGCATATTTCTGCCCCATGGTACAACACTATTTAAAATAAATGCCATTTTTCTTTCCTCCTGTCAATGCTGTGAAAATAAAGTGTCATGAACTTTTTACCGCTTCTATAAATGCCTGTGGATTATAGCTTTTAAAACAAGTTGCCATGTAAGCCTTTTCGTTGTTGTACCGCATCATGAGAGGCAGCGCCGCGATCATGAACCACTGCATGGGGATTCCTAGTTCGCTACTGACGATTTCACTGCTAAATTGCGCAATACAGAATATAATGTATGTAACGCAAAACAAGTCCTTTTTTTCTTTGAGGAAGTACATCAGCACGCCCAGCGCTACAAATTCAAAGCCGTATTCATTGAGATAGAGGTTTGGAATCACACCGGTTATCGTGTCACCGCTGAGACCTGGCATAAAGGGGAAAAAGAGATGCAGAATTCTTTCGGCATAGGAATACAGTATTTGCACGGCGAATATAGTCCCAAGCATAATGCCGCCCTTTTTTCGGTCTTTTTGGAATGCTTCAATGGTACTGATGATCACCCCACCAAAAACATACTGAGAAAGATATTGTGATTGCCATACCCGTCATCGGTGGGCAGATAATGATCAATTACAGCATGTATCATAATAGGCTGCTATTTTTAAAGTTTACTTTTTCGCGGGTGGTGCAGGCACGGGATAAAAAATTAGCGAATCCTCCGGTATCATTTCACCCACCTTAAAATAAGTCCCGCCGCCCCAACCAATCACCGGCTTCGCTTCATTGACAGGAATCGGGGCTTGATTATCTCTTCTCGTTCGCGCAAATCGTTCTTCCACAAGAGTGTTCCTGATCTTACAGATAAAGATGTCACTGCCGTCTAATTTGACAGTTTGCTTGACCTCAAGCTCAAAAACCCACGGACTCAAATCCAGCACCGGCACATCCAGTACTTTACCCTTGGAAATCGCCACCTCCACATTCATCTTCTCGGGATTGTAACCCTCTTTACTGCCAAAGTAGTTGGCCAAGGGGAGCAACTCCTCACTTACCATGTTGGCTGAAAACACACCCGTCGCCCTGATACGGTCTTTGGTTAACTTTTCGCCGCCGATACAGGCCATGATGGCAAGTTCAATGTCCCAGCAATAACTAATCCAGCAAAACAATCCGAAGTTGGGAGTACCGTCTTCTTTATAGGTTCCGTACGTAAAGAATGTTTGGGGACAATAGGCGTTGGATGGTTCTGGCAGAGATACTTTCATTATGATTTCCTCCTGTTTTGCGTCTCGCATTCCTCCAAATTAGCCAGAATGCGGATTAAATATTGTTCGTACGATGCAATTTTCTTTCGGTAAAACCCTTATAGTAGATATTATTGATTAATCTGACACAGTATTTTTTACTGCTTCTATAAATTCAGTTGGATTTATTATGTTACTTCCGTCATTGGCTACGGAGCATGTATCAAGGAGCATCTGGATTATTTTATCATTGTCTAAGTCCGGGTTTATTTGCCACCCTAACGCCAATACCCCTGCACCATAAGGGATACCCCAGCTTAATCCGCCTTCTCCTGTATATTGATAAGAGGGCGAACCTTCTGTATATTCTTCGGCAACTGTTCTATATGAAGTAGGAACTCCTATTTTAGAAGATGGTATTTTATATATCATCGAAGGGGGGAATCCTCCTGTACACAAGGATATATCCTTCGGATTCGTTGGATCGTAAAAGGCTGGGTATATAATACCGGTTTTATCGTCATCTCGGCAATCTAATACAAGGATACCCTCTTTTTGCGCTTCAAGTACAGCATCGTCCCACATTTCCAGATTCTTTTTAAACAGCGAAGCATCTCCGGAAGGCGCTGCCGAGACCGATACCACACGAATTTTTTCATCAACAGGGAGTTTCTTATTTTCTTCTATGATCCAATCAAGTCCCTTTGCATAATAACTGCTATCTAAAAACCATGATGGAACCGCAGCAAAATAGACTTTTGCATCCGGAGCAACGCCAATATTATTGCCTACTAAAATACTCGTTACCGCAGGGGCATGCATGGAGCCTTCCTCTTTGTCTGTCCCACAGCCCGTATCATAATAGGAAGTTATTTTACCGGCAAATTCCGGATGATTCAGCAAAAGGTTCTGGTCGATTATCGCTACATTAACGCCTTTTCCCGTGATGCCCTGCTTATGGATAGATCTGATACCCAATCCGGGATTCTTCCCATTTTCCATTATTTTCTCTTTTAAATCCTCACTTCCCTTGAAAATGGTTTCCTCATTGAAAGTGTATGTAAAAATATCATCTTTATTGTACTCACTTTCTTCATATACTTGTTTTTTAATTTTCATAGAACTTTTATTATTATATAATAAATTTTTATATGGTTCCAACAATTTAGGAGTGTTTTCATCTGTTTGCGACTCACTCACAGGCTTACTTTTATTTGGTGCGGCATTTACTTGGCCTGTGTAAAAAGTACAAAGTAACATTACGGCTACCAGGAACATAGATATACTCTTATTTTTTTTCATGATACATTTCCCCCTTAAGTTAATATTAATTATTTATTGTGTTTTGCACTGCTTCTATAAACGCAGGCGGGTTGATTATGTTACTTCCATCGTTAGATGTAGTGCTTGTATCAAAGAGAATCTGAATAATCTGATTATTGTCTAAATCCGGATTCACTTGCCACCCTAACGCCAATACCCTGCCGCATAAGGAATACCCCAGCTTAAGCCTCCTTGTCCGCAATATTGATAGGAGGGCGAACCTTCTGTATATTCTTCGGCAACTGTTCTATATGAAGTCGGAACTCCAATATGTGAAGAAGGAACTACATCTATTTTCGTAGGGTATCCTCCTGTACATTTGGATATATTATCCGGGTCTGCCGGATCGTAAAATGCAGCGGCGATAATACCCGTTTCTTCGTCCTCCCGGCAATCTAATACGAGGATACCCTCTTCCTTTGCCGCAAGTACAGCATCATCCCACATCTCCAGATTCTTTGTAAATGGCGTAATATCTCCGGAAGGCGCTGCCGAAACCGATACAACACGAATTTTTTCATCATCAGAGAGTTTTTTATTTTCTTCTATAATCCAATAAAGTCCTTTGGCATAATATTCACTATCGCGATTCCATGCTGGAGCTCCAGCAAAATAAACTTTACAGTTACCAGAAACATAGATATACTCTTATTTTTTTCATGATACATCTCTCCCTTTGAATATAATATGAAATTGCCTATGACTATTATAATATCTTTCATTCTTTAAAAACACTATCGACCGGCAGTAGAATTGCCCATAAATCGGTAGACTTATGGTTTATCTGGCGATTCTTTGCCCAATGTATCATGATTTAGACATGAAAATACCTCCTAAGCAGACAAGGTAAATAACCAAAATCTACTTAGGAGGTATCATATCAATTCAACCTCTTTATATATTTATTTTAACTTCCAGATATCTCTGTTGTAATCAGCGATGGTTCTGTCTGAGGAGAAGAAGCCTGATTTTGCGATATTTACAAGCATCATCTTTTTCCATTTCTGTCTGTCTTCATAATCTTTAAACATTCTGTCCTTCGTCTCTATATAGTCTTCCAAATCAAGCAAAGTCATGAACCAGTCTTTATTTAAAATTTCTTTATAAAGTCTTTCCAGATTCTCTTTATGTCCTACTGCCAAAGCCTTCTTACTTACAATAAAATCAACTGCTTCTTTTATGGCAGGACTCTTCTTATAGTATTTTTTAGAGACATAGTCAGCCTTTTTATAATGCTCAATAACCTCTTCTGAATTTTCTCCAAAGATGTAGATATTATCATCACCTACAAGTTCATGGATTTCCACGTTCGCACCATCAGAGGTACCAAGTGTTACCGCACCATTTAACATGAATTTCATATTACCTGTTCCTGACGCTTCCTTTGATGCCAGAGAAATCTGCTCTGAAATATCACATGCCGGAATCAGCTTTTCCGCATAGCTTACATTATAGTTTTCCACCATAACAAGTGTCATATATGGGCTTACTTCCGGATCATTATTAATGATTTCCTGTAAAACAAGAAGTAAATGGATAATATCTTGTGCGATTACATACGCAGGAGCCGCCTTTGCACCGAAAATAAAGGTTAGTGGTGTGGAAGGTTTCTTTCCGCCTTTGATTTCCAAATATTTATGGATAATATAAAGTGCATTCATCTGCTGACGTTTGTACTCATGCAGTCTCTTAATCTGGATATCAAAAATGGAATCAGGATTCAAGGTAACCCCTTCCGCCTCTTTGACATAAGCTGCCAAATCTTTCTTTCTGTTCATCTTAATATCTGTAATCTTATCAAGTACCTGCTGATCATCCCTGAACTCTAATAATTTTTCAAGCTTGTTGGCATCCTTTTTGTAGCCGTCTCCAATGATATCAGAAAGATAATTGGCAAGCTCTCTGTTACAGGATAAGAGCCATCTTCTGAACGTGATTCCATTGGTCTTATTATTGAATTTTTCAGGATATATCTTATAGAAATTATTTAACTCTGTCTCTTTTAATATTTCTGTATGAATGGCAGCAACACCATTAACAGAAAATCCATAGTGAATATCTATATGTGCCATATGCACTCTATCATCTTTATCTATAATCTGAACTTTTTTATTTTTATATTTTGCTTTGACTCTCTTATCCAATTCTTTGATGATCGGAACTAATTGAGGAACTACCTTCTCCAAATATTTAAGCGGCCATTTCTCCAATGCTTCCGCTAAGATCGTATGATTGGTATAAGCACATGTCTTACTTACCACTTCAATCGCTTCATCCATAGTGAATGCTTTTTCATCTACCAAAATACGAATAAGCTCAGGAATCACCATCGTAGGATGGGTATCATTGATCTGAATTACTGCATGGTCATACAGCTTACGAAGATCATATTGCTTCTCTTTCATTTCACGTAAAATAAGCTGTGCAGCATTGCTCACCATAAAATATTGCTGATAAATACGCAGAAGATTACCGGCTTCATCGGAATCATCGGGATAGAGGAATAATGTTAAGTTCTTCTCAATCTCTTCTTTATCAAAATCAATTCCCTCTGTTATAATGCTTTCATCCAGAGTTTCAATATCAAATAAACGAAGCTTATTTACGCCATTATCATAACCCACTACATCAATGTCATATAATCTGGAAGTTACTTTCTTCTTACCGAAATGAACATCAAAGGTAACATCTGTCTTTGTGAGCCAGGAACGTTCTTCTATCCACTCGTTCTTCTCTGCGGTCTGAAGCTTATCTTTGAATACTTGTTTGAAAAGACCATAATGATAGTTCAAACCAATTCCTTCTCCCGGAAGTCCAAGGGTTGCAATGGAATCTAAAAAGCAAGCTGCAAGTCTGCCAAGACCTCCGTTACCAAGTGATGGTTCCGGTTCCATTTCTTCTATTCTTGCAATATCTTTTCCTTTTGCTTTCAGGATAGTTGTTAGTTTGTCATAAACACCTAAATTAATTAAGTTATTGGATAATAGTTTACCGATTAAAAATTCTGCTGAAATATAATAAACTTTCTTTTCACCTGAAATCTGTTCGGAAACTTGCATCAATCTCTTTGTTAACTCCAATAAGCAGAAGTAAACTTCGTGATCTCCCAACTCTTCTACTTTCTTCTGAAACATATCAAGGGCTAAGTCCTCAAGCTGTTGTTCCAGATTCAGCACTAATACATCTCTTTGCATATTTGTTTGTTGTGGCATCTCAATTCCTCCTATATTTTTAAAACTTTTGTTTTATATTCCATACTTAGTAAGTTACCATAGGAAAACGTTTTCTGCAACCGTCATTTTACACATTTTTTTTCTATTATTTTGTGTAATCTTTCTAATATCTGCCATTTTAACGAATTATATCCAAGTATTGCATCCGTTCTATGGTATATCCTAATACTTTATTCCTACCCTCTCCCCCATTCATGAGAAAGTGTAATTCCTCAACAGCCGCTGCAGATACATTTGCGAAATCCTGTCTAATGGTATTCATCTGCTTTCCGGCATATCCCATCAGGGTAATTCCATCAAATCCGCATACCGGTCGGAAGATATCCATTTCCATCAGTGCCCGCATTGCTCCGATTGCCATCAAATCCGAGGCGCAAACGATGACATCTCGATTCTTTGCATACTGAAACGTAATATTTCTGGCCTGTAACTCCGAGAATTCTCCATACTTGGTAAATAGCTTCAGCTTCAATTCTTCCGCAAGTCTCTTCATCGCCTTTAATCTGATATCTGTTACATATCCGTTCTTCTTACCTGCTATATAAAGAACCTTTTTACATTTATTTTCTAATATTGTCTTCTTCGCTACATCGTATTGGGCCGCATCCTGATCAATCCATACAGAGGATGTGTTCTTGTTAAAAATGGGAGTATCCACTAATACGATCTTAAAGGCTTGAGATTGTATTAACTCATGAAGAACGCTATCTTCCTTGGATATTCCATAAATAATAATTCCGTTTATACTTTGCGCCTTCATATAGGTTGTTATTTCATCCGCACTTTTATTCTCAAACATGGAAAAGAAAAATGTGATGACATCCAATCCCAGTTCCATAGCCTTATTCATGGCACCTGAAATGTATTGCAGATTGATTTCATCAATGGCCTGTGTTTTTGTAAAAAGATTCACAAGCAGCGCCACTCTTCCTGACTGCTTGGAGGAAAGAGCTGCTGCCACTGAATTAGGAACAAAGTTAAGCTCCTTCACTGCCTGATTTACTCTTATTTTTGTTTCTTCACTCACATTGGGGTAGTTATTTAGAACCTTTGATACGGTGGAAATCGCTACTCCTGCATGTTTCGCCACATCTTTTATTGATATCATATTTAATTTCCTTTACTTATATTTCTCACTATTTCTATTTATCCTGGTTTGGAAATCGTTTTCTCCTTTAATATAAAACAAAAGAGTGATATTGTCTATCACCCTTTTGCTTTATTAGTAAAAAACTTCTATTTTCTTTGCTTCACCGCTGCGTACCCGCTGTGCATCTTCCCCGGACACAATGCCGTCCGCATACTCTTTCACTTCGCCCTCCGAATATTCTATTTGTACTCTCGCATGATAGCTCCCCGGATAATAATCTCTGATTTCTTTAAAATAAAAGGTAACAGGGATACTGCCTAAAAATGTGGCTTCTATTCTCTTACTTTCATCAATCAAATAGCCTGGCAACGCAGAGGCAATTTTTAACGTCAATTCCTTGTTCTTCATTGTAAAAGGAGATGGTCCGAACATCATAATCTGCCATATCTCCACAAACTCAGCCGTCGATCCGCTTAAACGAGCGACAAATCCTTTTCCGTGAATCTTTTCATTATGATTGGCACTGCTTGCAATAAAGGAAGAATTTTCAAGAGGACTTCTTCCATATACTAAAGGATCAAGGAAGGGAACCGCTGCATTTTTAAAATCTGTAAAAAATTCCTCATACATTTCTGATTTTAACAGCTCTAATAAATATTTATACTCCATATGAAGCCAAATGGACTCGTTTTCCAGCCATCCCGGCGTAAATGCTTTGGATCGTCCGATTTCAAAAGAAGCATCCTTTAATGATTCATTCACTTTATACATAGAAAGTTTCTTATCATATAAATCGCTTTCTTTCACTTTATGGTACATCTTTGCCTTCTCATTCTCCGGTATGTGTAACCGCATATAACGAACCGGGCCTTCCAGAAAATAAGGCATAATGCCTGCCTGTGCCTGTTTAATTTCAATTCCTTTATCACTCTTAGTATAATCGCTTATGGTATAAGTAAAATATGCCGGAGAAATTCCCTGCCCCAATGTCAGAGCACGTTCAATACCAGATTGTACTATTTTATGGAATTTCTTAAGGATTCTGATAAGTTCTTCTACCGTAAGCTCTGTTTTCCTTCCGCTTACACCAAATACGGTCTGTTCCCGGTATGCTTCTTTCTTATCGTTTATTACATTCCATGTGACTACATCTTCCCAGCTCTCCTTGTCATTCAAGCTCTCATCCAGCTGAGTCATAAGATCATAAAGCTCCTCCATACAAGGAATGGTTCTCTTGTATTTCTTCACAATCTGGGTGACATATTCAAGCAAGCGGCATAATTCATAGGTTTCGCACATGGAGGAACCTAACAGACCAGGCAATCCATTTAATGCATCATACCATCCGGGCTTTCCGCCTTCCATCTCAATGCCCATTCCATAGAGGTCAAGGGTTGCAAACTTAACAGTACACAGAAGCAGAAGCTTCTCCATAAGCGTTCCGTAATAGACATTCCCTTTGCCATAATCTGTGCAGACAAGTACATGCTCCACACCTTTTTTCCTCTCATGATTCAGTGTGTGATACTGTCTGATTCCTCTTTCAGTTTCTTCATAACGAAGCTGCCTCTTGTTAACGACTGCCTGCGCTTCATAATAAGTATAGGAAATATCATCAAACAAAAGTGTCTCTTCTTTATCGGGATATAAGCTAACATATGTTTCAATCAAATCCAAATTATAAGTCCAGTGATCGGTCCAATATCCCTCTCCAAAAGCTGCATTCACAGCACTTTCCGCTTCATCCATAACCAAGCTGATAAACTGTTCTAAATTATGATCATCTTGTCCCGGTTCTCTTAGGATATGGTTTGTCTTAGCAAAAAAGGCTAGACTTCCCGGTGTAAATGGTTTTCTTAGAATCTCTTTAAGGGGATTCATGGCTTCTTCCTTAATCACAGATTGAAACTGATCCATCTTCTCCGGTTTTACCATATAAACTGCCTTTTGTATCTGCAATGGATTATATCCATCTGTTTGAATCAGATTATAAAAAGTCTTGATATTTAAGTCTTCTACATAAGGCGTAAACAGCACATCACATCTTCTATTCTGGTTAATATCACGATAATTCGCATTTCCCTGAGAATAGAATTCCGGTGACATCTGGAAAAAATTATAGTCTCTTTCAATATCTCCATGCTTTCTGGAATATAAATAAAATACTTTATCGGTTCCGATTTTGATTGGATAGCCTCCCCGAAGCAAATTATCAAGATAAGTCTGCTTACAATAAGCATCAAAAACCGGATTACTTGTCTTAGTGTGTATCCCTTTGCACAAGTTCTCAGTGAGCGTCACAGCTTCCCTATGCTTTTTCATAAAGTAATCCCTTCCGACGCACTTGTCGGAAATCTCTTTTAGAATATCTTTGCTCTCAGCCTTGCCGTATACCTCATAAATAGTAACACTCTCACTGGAATCCAATTCTTTTTCCAATGCAAAAAAACAGCACGGAAGATTATTTTCTGCCATTTGTTTGATTTGAAGCACATCTGTCAATTCTTTTTCTTTGAACTCGACTGCTTCAGTCAATGATGTGTCATAGCCAAATACTACTTCCGGGTCCACAATGACCGGTAGTTTGTCACCATCCTCTGTCACCGCAAAACCATAGTTCCCCTCTTTGATTTCTTGTACTGCTATACTGTCCGCTATACTGGCACGTACTCTATAGTATGGTGTTCTTGACTCTCTGTCCTCTACCTGCATCCAGGCCTTTACCGTCTGCCCCATCTCCTTCATATCTGTTAAGGAAACACCATAGGGAATCAGAGCCGGCAGACCATCTAAAATCTGAAGATTCATCTTACTATCACTGATATTCTTAAAAGTGACCTCTCTCACCAAGCCTCCAATATTCTCATGGGGAAGCGTATAGTATAGAACATTAGTCTGAATCCCTTCTTCTTTATTGCATTCCTCAATCTCGAATTCATTCATCCCGATGTACATCGTCTGTCCCACATTCTCATTGGAAAAAGGTTCTAAATATGCTCCATCCTTTTTCACAAACGTTCGAAACCCCTGCCGTTTTGTTATTTGATACGCCTGATGAGCCGGATAGAATTCCATAATGGAATGATCCTTATCCCCGCTGCCAAAGCTTGTAATACCCTGTCCCCTATTTACATAAAAAGTCCATACCGGTATCCCCATCTTCCCACTAATCCCCGGCAAAAAACTAGAAAAGCAAGACCTCTTCCCATAATCCCTGATTATATATCTATTCTTATTATCAAACATATTATATCTTCTCCTACTATACCTATGAAAGCGTAACCACTATGACATGTTCTTTGTCTTCTTCTAAGGCTAAAAAGTGCTGTTTTTCTATGATTGCTTCTGTTCCCGATACTCTTTGACCATTTAAGTCAACTCCCTTTACTTCATATTCTCCATAGGATTTCATCAGGGGATTACTATATGTTACCAACAACTTCTTTCCGGCAAAGGTAAGACGTACCGCAGCTTCCTTCTTTTCATCAAACTGCTTCGCTAAGAGCTTCGGTTCCAGCTTTAAATTCCCATAATCTCCCTTAACTCCAAACATTTCTGTTAATACGGTGAGTAACAACCAGCTTGCAGCGCCTGTCAAATAATGATAAACACCCCGCCCCTTGGGATCAAAATATTCAGGGATTCCCGGATATATGTTACTTAGTGATGTATTGCTTGCATGTTCATAAAGACTATGGATTACTTTGTAGCCTTCCTTCACAAAGCCTGCACGATACAAAGCGTTTCCGTACATAACCGCCATATGGCAGAATACTGCACCATTTTCCTTCTGACCATAGGCAAAGCCGAACATTCTTCCCATATTCATCTTTATTTCTTTAAAGTCCGTATTCAGTCGATACCCGCCCACCTCCGGAGCATACAGGTACTTGTCTGCTGTCTTTGTTATCTTTTCTACCTGCTGTTTCGTTGCTGTGGCTGACATAATGGCAAATACCTGTCCGGTCAGCATCACCCTAACACCATTCTCATTGTCACCTTCCAACGGGTTTTTATCATTGTCATAATAGCTGTTAAACCATTCAAAGCCCTCTTTATTCTGAATCCACTCCTTGCTGCGGATATGCTCCTTCATCCACCTAGATTTATTTCTCAGATTATTTGCAAGTGTAACCGCATCTACTTCTATTTTCACACCACTGATATTATCCTTACATGCTGCGCAGTATTGTTGAAGCAGCTGCTTCTTTTTATCAATGCTATTGTACAAATCTTCTCTATCTTCTAAGAGAATCTTAAGTTCCTCTGCAATAACGACCTTTTCTATCTTCTTGTCATTCATATGCAGAATAAGCTGTGCCAAATCCTCCATATTGCCTGCATATGCTGCCGTAAATGCCACGCTTTCCCCATTTTCATCTGCCATATCCAGGGCATCATTCCAGTCCGCTCCCCGAATCTGCATATGATTATGGCTGCCCACATCATAGAATGCCGTAAGATGCTGTATCAGAACATGTTCCAGAACGGTTCCTTTGTAAACTTCATTCTTTACCGTTGTCTGAACTCTCTCTTCTTCTGTCCACTGTGACCTAACTTGTTCTCCCCGGAAAGCCTGTGCATCCTTAAAATATTCTGCCTCTTCCAGCATGAATTCCCAGTCACCACTCTGCTTAATGTATAAAAATACGGTCATAAAAGGCCACATTCCGTGATCCATCCATACACGGGTAATACCATTTCTATCTGCAATAAACTCTCCCTGACCGTTTCCGATAATCGTCGCATTGGTTCCATCCATACGTACCCCACCAAAATTAGACAATAGCATCTCTCTGACGCCGGAAGGATTCATTAATAACAAAGCCAGGCAATCTTGCCACAAATCCCTCCATCCTCTTCCTCCTCTTCCGTAATCATGGTGAGGCAGGAAGGAGCAGCCATAAATACGACGCAGCATGGGCTGAAAGTTTACCCAGTACATCCAATTATCAAAATTTTTGTTTCCAGATTGATAGGAAATATTTACTTTATCGGTCCAATAAGTTTTTGTTTTATTTAAATGATAGGAGAAGGACTCTTCTGTTAAATATAAATCTGCAATCTGAGGTAATTTCTTACTATCTTTACCGTATCCAAGAGCGATGATATAAACTGCTTTTTCACCCGGCTTCAAACAAATCTCTTCGAATACAATAGCTCCCATGGCTTCCCAGCCATTTATTTCTTCGCCTGCCGGCATACACTGAATCTCTTTCTCATAGAGCGCTTTCGGATTCTCATAATCTCCCCCCTCACCTATGAAATCTTCCGCAATCGGAATAAATCCTACCGGAAGTTTACCGTTTCCTCTGCCAAACACACCATAAACTTCTGTATTTACATTATGCCCTCTTTCATCAAATGCAAGAGTCGGACTTACTACCACCCCATTATCCACCGTTTTAATCCGGTGCAGCATACTGGTCACATTCCTATGATCTCTGATATTATCCGCACTGCGTCCATAGATTGGTGTGGCTGCAATTGGAATCAGCTCTATATTCTCATTTCCTGTATTATTAAGGGTCACCATGGTAAGTTCTATTTGATCCTCTGTATTTGGCACAAAGGTCGTTATCTCAGAAGACAATCCATACTTATTGGATTCCCTTATGATTCTATGCCACATAATTCCGGCTTCTAATACTGTTTTCTCTTTATCAGCCGTGAATTTTTCTGCCTGTTGGGCTCCTGACTTCCCTGTAGCCGACCAAATGTCACCGCTTTTCATTTTTACCCAAAAATTACGGGAAGACTTATTATTATGCAAGTTCTCACTGCTGACAGGTTCTAGTAAAAAGGTGTCCTGACCTGTCTTGGAATCCCCGCCAAGATAAGGCGTAACACTACTCATAACTCCGGATTCCCCTGCTACCGGAAAATAGAGATAGCTTGTCAGTTCCGGATTCTCCACACGAAAGCTCCCCATATTATCAGTAAATACATATTGATCCATATTATTTCCACCTTTCCACTATTAACACCAGGTTATATTGCTTTTCTACAATATAACCAGTATAATGTATAAAACCACTTTAATTCTATACTTAAAGTGTGCTTTTTTATAACTATATTGTTGAAAACCACTAAGCTGGTCTTTCATCCGTTTCTTGTCTTTAAGAGGTATGATTCACCATATGGAGAAATTTAAACTTTTTCTTGATAATAATTTAAAAGAAAAAAATCCTACGGATAAATATCATTTTCCATTTCGCATTGGCTATGAGCACTTATCTAATTATGATAAGAATTCATTTCCATACCATTGGCATTCCGAGGTTGAATTCACTTATGTAACAGAGGGAAGCATGGAATATCAGGCAAATGATTCTGTTTTTACCGTAGAGGCAGGAAATGCAATATTTGTAAATTCCAATGTACTTCATACTGCCAGAACGCCAAACCCGGATGTGGATTGCAGTTATATTGCTTTTATTGTAAATCCTATTATTATTTTCGGATACGAGGATAGTCTTATATACAGTCAATATGTGAACCCCATCTGCTCTGAGCCTGCATTATTCTCTAAGTTTCTGGATAAAGACACGGCTTTAGGACAGCAGATGATTGCTTTACTACTGGAAATTTCCCGTATACAGCATTCCTTTGAAGCAGGGTATGAACTATTAATTACAGAAAAGCTTTGCGCACTGTGGTTTTTGCTCTATCAGAATCTTAAACCGATTCTAAATCAAAAAGAGACCGGAGCTACTACCGACATTAACCGTTTAAAAACAGCCATCAGTTTCATTCAGTCTCATTATAACGAAAATATTACTTTGCAGGATATTGCGGCTTCCTGTCATGTAAGCAAAAGTGAATGCTGCCATCTGTTCAAACGCACCTTACAGCAAACACCCTTTACCTATCTGCTGGATTACAGAATACAAAGAAGCCTCCCACTCATACTGGAAGGTAAGAATTCCATAACTGAAATCGCTGCACAGACAGGCTTTCATGGCAGCAGCTATTTTACCGAAACTTTCCGGAAAATCATGAATTGCACACCCAGGGATTACAAAAAATTGCATATAAAATAATCCTATTTGTGATCTTCTTTATAAATTGTCACCTTGTTCCCACCCTGACGCTTGCTTTCATACATAGCCTGATCTGCCTTTTTATATAAACTGTCAAAGCTGTCTTCTTTGTCCTGTGTAAATACGATTCCTATACTTATCGTACTGCATCTTTTACTGTCTATTCGTACTTCACTCACCATACGTCTGAATTTTTCGATATCTCGAAGCAGCCTTTTCTTATCCTTAACTTCATTGATAAATATAGCAAATTCATCTCCGCCCAGTCTGCTTAGACAATCTACATCTATAAAATAATTGCGCATTAAGCCTGCAACTTCTTTTAACAGCGCATCACCGGAAACATGACCGATGGAATCATTGACAGACTTAAATTTATCAATATCAAAAACAACAAATGCCTTTTCAGATGCCCCATTTTTATCTAATTTCATATCAACGATATCCTCAATTGCCCCACGATTCATAAGCGAGGTCAAAGAGTCCATCTTGGCTCTCTCAGCAAGAATCTTATTTCTTTCCCAAAAAGCACTTATAACAATAGTTCCAAGAACTAATACACAAATCACACACATAACAACCGTTATAATAATATTGTTCCTGATATCACCGTCTATTACCTCTTCCGGAAAAGATACATAGACATTCCAGTCTAAAATTCCAATCGGGCTGGAATAACCATATTTATTTTGCAGCTCAGTTTCCATCGTCAGTTCATCTGAGCTTACAAGAACATCTCCCTTGGTATCATAAATTTTACAATAACCATTTCCTCCAAAACACTGAACATCAATAACATCCAGTAAATTATCTAATCTAAATATTCCGATGACCATACCGGTAACTTCTCCGTTATAGTAGGTTGGAGCAAATATAACCACATTTTTCTCGTTGTTCACTCTGGAATGCTGAACCTCCGATATGCCACTCTCCCCATTAAGAGCTCGTTTCAAATAACCTCTGCCGGTGGCATCTGAATCCTTTAGCTCTGAGGATATTGCACGTCCATCAATTTTCGTCAGCCACATACGCTTAAAATGGCTCTTTTCACTGACCCGAATCAAAGTCTCAACGGCTTCATCACAATGGATATCTTCATAATTGGAGAAACCTTCCGCCAGGCCTTCTACATACATCACAGCTAAATTCATCTGTGAATTAATATTTTTGGCTACTTCATCCCCTGTCTCTTTCAAACGAATATCATACTGCTCATTTGTTTTATAAAACATAAATACGGAATAACAAACATAAAATATAACAAGCAGAATCAATAAAGAAGCATTAATAACACTTCTTTTAAAATTCTGCTTTTCCATCTTTGGCTCCGCCCCATTTAGTTTTTTCATTTGCTTCTCCCCTTGGCTGTGCACCTGAAGTATCGCCTTTTTATTTATTATATCTCCTATTGTATATAATTTCAAGGATAACTAAAAAGCGAGTACAGCCTAAGCCATACCCGCTAATTAATACGATATAGAATTCTTGCATTCTATTATTTTCTTACTAAATGTCTTGGTAATCCATTGATATACAGAGGCTGTAATTCACCCATGATAAGCGGTCTTGCGTACTTCTCATATCCTTCGTTCAGTCCACATCCGTCTTCTGTAATCCACTCAGCCGGTACTGCTCTTTCTACGTTAGCGATTGCGTGAATATCATATGCGCTTGTACCACACTGGTATGGATCTTCACCATTTCTGTCAAGAGTAATCATCATACCTGTTTTTCCTTCATTTGCTGCTACTACTGCATCATGTCCAACCTGGAAAGCTTCGTTGATATCTGTTAATGAAGCAATATGAGTTGCTGCACGCTGTAAGGTAGAGAATTCCACCGCACGAGTCTTAAGACCTGTTTCTGCTGCTACTGCCGCCGCAAGATAAGATGCTGTACCGGATAACTGCTTATGTCCGAATGCATCCACTGCTTTATCTCCATCATCAAGCTCACATACAAAACGTCCGTCAGCCAAAGCAACACCTTCTGATACTGCAATAACAACAGAGCTCTTTGTTGCTGCAAGATCTTTTACTTTAGCCATAAATTTATCTAAATCAAAAGTTACTTCCGGTAAATAAATAGCATCTGCACCACTGCAGTCCTCACCTTTTGCAAGAGCTGCTGCTGCTGTTAACCATCCTGCATGACGTCCCATGATTTCAACAATACATACGGTTGGTTTCTCAACACCAAAAGACTCATTGTCGCGAATAATTTCTTTTAAGCTGGCTGCAATATATTTTGCTGCGGAACCATATCCCGGACAGTGATCTGTGATCGGAAGATCGTTGTCAATTGTCTTAGGTACACCCATAAATCTCTGTGGTTTGTTATGAGCTGCCGCATAGTCGGACAACATTTTAACAGTATCCATAGAGTCATTACCACCTGCATAGAATAAGCACTCAATATCATGTTTTTCCATGATTTCAAATACCTTTTCATAAACTTCTTCATGACCTTCAATCTTAGGCATTTTAAAACGACAAGAACCCAAAAATGCAGATGGAGTTCTCTTTAACATTTCAATACCTGTTTCATCTGAAAGATATTCATCAAGGTCACATAAATTATCCTGTAAAAATCCCTGGATACCATGTACCATACCATATACTTTCTTTACTCCTAATTTCTTAGCTGCTGCATATACACCAGCTACAGATGAATTAATTACGGCTGTAGGTCCGCCGGACTGTCCAACAACAATATTTCCTTTCATACTTCTTCTCCTTTAATAATCCTATAGATTTCTTTATATTAACTGCCATAATTTTCATGCAGCCAAACACCACAACGATTATATCAGATTACCCCTGCTTTTTCAAGGAATACATATTCATAGTACTTACATTAATCATTGGATATGATCCATCTGGCTGTTTTTCCAGAGAAATCCCATAATCATACTTGGCACTTCCCATCGTCCCCTCAGCACCATCTGCATAAAAAGCTTCCGGAAAAAGCACCAGATAGATTCCTTCCCCTTCCGAAAATCCTAAGTTTTCGTTCTGAATATCACAGCCATAAGTTCCCTTATGCATATTTGCCTCATCTTTGTCTGCCTGCATATACCAATTATACGTACCGTCTTCGCCCAGTACCAAATAGCCGGCAGCACCCATATCCCATTCACCAACTACGAATTCCTTCGCTTTTTCCTCTGCCTCATTATTATCAGGCACAGTCATAACAATAGAATTCATAACCTGTAAGGCTTCGTTTTTATCTTTATTAAAGCTATCAGCTAAGGCTGTATAGGAAATGGTATAGGCATAATAATTATTACCATAAAAACGCTGTGTCACATAATTATCATCTCCATCCTCATGAAAGCTGTAGCTAAATTCGTACCACTTGTCTCCGTTTACCTCTACTTCCTTGGGTGGCTCTATCTCTTTAAATCCTTCAAACGTAGAATATATCTCTTTAGTCATTGCCGCCATATCAAGAGGATGCTGATACATACTCTCTTTGGAGCAAGATACACCAATCAGAGCGTCCTCGCCCTTCATGAAGGTCAAACTGCTATCCGTACTATTTTCTTCCTTATATTCCCAGACAGTGTCATCATATAGCATGACCAATCCTCCAAGCCCTGCCTGTTTCAAATCCTCTGCGGCTTTGGTTCCCGTACTTCCGCATCCAACCGCAAACAATGATAGTACCATGGCAATCAATACTACCTTAGTTATATTATATTTTTTCATTAATGTGTCATACCTTTCTGTTGCTTCATCGTTATAAGATTCATTACTAATAGATTATTCTCAAAACACCTGTTATTATGGTACAACAACTATGCGCAAATAACAATGAAAAAAGTGTGAAATCTCTACCCATTCATTACAAGCAGCTCATATAATAAGCAAAAAGATTCTGATATGTTTCGGCATTAAAATGAAGCCCGTCTACTAATTTATAACCTATGGAATGCAGGTAACTATGACTGTCGATATAATGTATGTCGCCGCTGAGTCCTCCCTGTAGCTGACTGTTGAAATATTGCACCTGCTCCTCTGTTACATACGGATTCTCCCATACCGGATTGACCGATGCATAATAAACCTTAGCGCCCTTTCCGACCCACTCAGCTGCTTTGGCATTCACAAGTTCTAAATAATTCTTCAGATTTCCCGGGTCATTCACCCCAAGATTAATCAATACCTTCGAACCTTTTCCCACACAACTATCAACTCTCGCAACCGCATTTTCACTAAACCACACATACCCTTTTCCGTTCTCCGCAATCCATGTACAGCTGTTCTCTCCTGCATTTGCCTGCATCTGTACAAATCTGGAATCACCCACTAATATGACACCGGCAACATTTTTCACTTCGGTTACGGCTTGTACAGGCTGAGGTGCTGCCGGCTGCGCTTCCGGCTGGGGTGGTGCCTGAGCTTCCTGTGGTGCCTCCTGGGGTGCTGCCTGCGGTTCATCGGCAGGCTTTTCATCCTGCAAATAATGCTTGCTGACAAAAGCTTTGTCTTCCCCATAGACAATTTCATACCACCCACTGTCTGCCTGTCCCGTTACGGTAACTTCCTGAGCTCTATTCAGTCCCCCTACTCTATCAAAGTCAGTGGTTGGTCCCTTCCTCACATTTACCGGGTTAGAAGCATACATAATCTTGGCTTCTTCAAAACTAGTAACTGTATACTTGGGTAATTCCTCATTCACCGCTTCTGCCTCTTTTTTATTCTTATTTACAGTTGATTTATCTTCTGTTTTCTTTTCTTCTTTCACTTCTGCCTCTGTATGCACGTCATTTTCTATGTCTTCCGCTTTTGTCTGCTTGGCTTCGGCGTTATCTTGCACTACTTTTACTTCTACTGTTTCATTTTCTTTACTGACAGCATTTGCTTCCTGCGTATCAGGTATATTTGTCCGATCACATCCCCACAGTGTCGCGACGAATAAGATGAATAATATTATATAATATTTCTTCATTTTTTCTCCTTCTTTCACTCTGTTAATCATAATATCGTTATAATCTCATACATTATAACAAAGTTATGAAAACTTGTCTTCCATATTTTAGAAAAATCAATTATTTGATATTTGCATATAATAGAAAGAACGATGCCCATATTTCAGTGCAATATAAGGTGGGTGTACATTTTTATGGAGGCCTTATGAAATCTATTAATAAAAGACTACTTTTTTACACCATTACAGGTTTTTTCTTTGTTTCCATACTGGGTGCATTATCTCATTTCTTTTATGAATGGTCAGATAGTAATAAGCTCATTGGTTTCTTTTCTCCCGTTAATGAATCAGTTTGGGAGCATATGAAACTTTTTATATTTCCAATGATTCTATATTCTTTCTTTATGGCAAGCAAACTCAAATCGGAATATCCCTGTGTGCAATCTGCACTATTACTGGGAACGGCTTGGGGCTGCCTGCTGATACCAGTGTTTTATTATACTTATACGGGTGCAGTCGGCTACCACGTTGCTGCAATTGATATTGCAATATTTTTTATAAGCACAGTACTTGCATTTCGTCTGGCTTATAAAACTACTATAAGCTGTAAGGTTTTTCTTTATGAACCACTGATAAGAATCATCATTATTATTTTAGTATTATTCTTTATCCTCTTTACCTACAATCCCCCTAATATCCCCCTATTTAAAGGATAGTTAATTACCATTATTTACCAACTCTATTTATGGACACACTCACTTATAATAAAGGTAATTACGAAAAGAGGAGTGTGATAATTCATGAACATTTATATATGCAGCAATCTATCCGAATGGTTAAACACATTTAATCAAATAGTCCATGAAGTAGTACGAGAAAACAATATGCCTATCTCCAATATTTATACTGTTTCAGATGCGGAGGAAATACTGGATTTGATTCCTCAAGCACCGGCTTCTTCTGTTTATTTTCTGGAACAAGAATTTAAGTCAGGTGCAGTTGGAGCATCTATTATAGAAAGAATCAACCAGCATGATACAACTGCTCATATTATATTAGTAACTCACAATGATTATCTCTTTGATTTATCACCTCACCATCATAAAAAAACAATGAATTATAAGACAACCTGGGAACGTGTAAAAGAATGCCTGCAGTCTGCGATTGCTTATCATGAAGCAGACACACTTTTACTTCATTTAAAGACCAAAGATATTAATATAGCTATCAATCAGCCTTCCATTTACTGTATAGAAGCTAAAAGGTATAAAAAAATCACAGTCTATTCTAAGACGACTCATTCTGTGTCGCGCCTTAATTTTGCATATTCATTTAGAAAAATGAAAAAAATGCTCAACACTTCCTTTTATCCATGTGCTGAAACATGCATCGTTAATCTTAGTCATGTAGCGCATATAGATAAAAAAAAGCGTCAAGTCATTCTATTAAACGGTATGAAACGCCCGGTATCCAAGTATCGGGTGAATAAACTCTATAAACAGTGGGTGAACTTTATATCCACCACTCAGGTGTCAGTTCACCAAGCGTGACTACCTTTTCTTGCTCATAGTCCAGCATAATCTCAATATCCTTGTATTTTTCCGGCATCAGCTGAACCATCAGTTCACGGCAGGCTCCGCAGGGCGCGCCATTTTTCCCATCCGGCATAATGGCAAGCACCTTCTGAATCACCTGTTCACCGTTTGTCAGCATATGGAAAATCGCATTGCGTTCGGCGCAGATACCCAGAGTACTGCAGGTATCTATACAGATTCCCGTATATATTTTCCCAGATGCGGATAGAATTGCCGCCGCGACCTCACCGGCTTCCACATAATCGGAAATCTTCCGACCATTCTGTACTGCCTTTGCAGACATATACATTTTATTCCACACCCACTGTTCTTTTGTCATGCAGTTTACATGACCCGTCCGTTTCTCATGCATGAGCGGAACATCCACGCCTTCAGTTGTCCACTGATACTTGAAACCGACTTTTTCCTGCACACGATTCGATTTGGTATTTCCATCGTAATAACCGCACCAGACCTTGTTCATACCAATATCCTCGAAAGCGTGGCGTAGCATTTCCTTTGCTGCTTCCGGCATCAATCCCTGACCCCAAAACGGTTTCCCTAACCAATAGCCCAGCTCACATTCATCGTCCCTGTCAGTCATATCAGTATGCCCGTTCAGCTTCAGTTCAATTGCACCGATTGCCTTGCCGTTTTCTTTCAGACAAACGGCATAAGCCTCCACACCATGAAAGACATTCTTAATTACATCGAGGCTCTCATCAATGCTCTGATGCGCAGGCCATCCCGCTACCGGACCTACGGTGGAGTCTTTTGCATATGTATACAAGTCTTCCGCGTCGCTTTCTTCCCAGCGGCGCAAAATCAATCTTTCTGTTTCTAACATAGTCGTTCTTTCACTTCCTTTCTGAAGTATACCAAACATCTATTTCATCTTTAGAGGGAGCTTCCCATTTGGATAAACATTTCCCAGATTCCGATTGTTTACTTCTTTTTCAATTTATTACAACATAAAACTTACAATTTTTCAATTCCATGGGCAGAGAATTTGACATTCCCAACACTATTGATTATAATAACAGAAAATTAAATAATTATTGCTCTGACTGTGTGTAGAGTAATGATAAAGGCGTTGAAAAGTTACCCCTTAAGTATGGCTAAGATTTTTGCCATAAGCGTAGCTTTTAAATGCCTTTTTTATTTAATATTGCTGGTTATGGAAAGGAATGGTGAATAATATGGGTAAGGATATGACACAGGGGAATCTTATAAAAACTTTGATTTTGTTCACAGTTCCATTGATATTAAGTGGATTGCTTCAACAAATGTTTAATTGGGTGGATGCTTTCATCGTTGGAAATATTGAGGGGGAATTAGCTCTTGCTGCCATAGGCTCAACCACATCTATCTATAACTTATTTATTATGGTAATTGTCGGTTTCACTTCCGGATTATCGGTTTTAGCTGCACAACAGTATGGCATGGGCGATAAGGAAATGCTTAAAAAAACCTTATCCTCTTTCGTACTTTTATTGGGCGGTCTATTCCTGTTGATTTCAGTTTTGGGCATACTGTTTACCCATCCTATTCTAACGTTTCTGGATACGCCGGAAAGCATATATGTAACTGCTGAAGAATATTTACAGATCATGCTTATCGGAATACCCTTTCTTGCTGTTTACAATATATACTCTGCTATACTGAGAGGGCTTGGGGATAGCAGGGCGCCATTTCTATCTGTCCTTGTGTCTTCTGTTGCCAATGTCGTTCTGGATATTCTTTTTGTTGCCGTTCTACACTATGGCGCAGCAGGTGCGGCTGCTGCAACAGTCATTTCACAAGCCGCAATGACGATTTTTATTGTGATTTATACTGTGAAGAACCATAGTCATCTGAGATTCCGATTCAATGGCGACATCATTAATAAGCCCATTATAGCCAAAGGGGCTAAATTTGGCTTGCCGCCCGCAATACAATCGGGAACAAGTTCCATTGGCAGTCTCATCCTTCAGCGATTTATGAATGGTTTTGGAGAACAAACAGTTGCAGCCATTACAACCGCTTATCGTGTAGATTCCGTAATCTTACTACCAATTATTAATTTCGGCTCAGGAATTGCCACAATTGTTGCACAAAATATCGGAGCCGGCAATCACGCAAGAGCAAAAAAGGCACTAAAAATTGGTGTTATCATGATTACCGCTGTCTCATTGTGTCTTACGTTACTGGTGCTTTTTACCGGTAAATATTTAATTTCCATGTTTGGATTGACCCATGAGTCTGTGATAATTGGGGGAAACTTTTTCCGTATCATAGCGAGTTGTTACTTTATTTACGGTTTGGCAATGGCATTCAGAGGCTATCTTGAAGGCTTGGGCGATATGCTTTTTTCAGGAATTGCTGGTATCGCATCTTTGATTGTCAGAATTGCAGCTTCTTATATATTTGCTGATAGATTTGGAAATATGGTCATTGGATTTGCTGAGGCTTTTTCCTGGGTTATTTTATTAATCATTTATATTATCCGGTTTTATGTGAAAACAAGTAAAAAAATAAACTAACTTCTTAAATTTTCTTGTATGCTGCGAGGTGAGGAATAATGTCATAGGTTATCGGCTCTACACATTAGTATAATTAACATCCACTGGGAAAAAAGTGAAATAAAACGGCGATATCACCCAAGATACCGCCACTTTTTTTCTCTTATATTTAATTTTTCCAAAGTACTTTACTGATAGGGACACAATCTTCCTCTGACAATGCTCATATGATTACATGTTTAATGACTTTACATTATTTTATGGAGATGGTCGACTGCGGATAAAGATGCTTTGTTTTTCTTCAAATATTTTTAGTCGTTGAATGAGGTTGTAATCTAATAACTCTGCCTGGCCAGAACTACCTTTTAACAATGCAATAAGTTCACGCAAATCAAGCAAATGAAAAAAGGCACCGGCTTCATTCATTGCTTTCATCAGTTGCATTTCAATTTCTTTCCAATCACCATAATGCATTAGCTCAGTAATTAGAATAATACAATGAGGTGGTTGATCTCTATTAATATTAAGTTCATTACCATCCGCATCAAAAATAGCTTCTCCCCGCGCAAAGGCTTTTGATGCGCCGACTAATTGAGTAATTGCTTTCTTAACTTGCTTTTGGATACCTGCCGTACGTCTTGCTTGATCGCGGTTATAACCAGCATTAATGACTGACAAATCTTTAGCTTCGATAAGGAAACTGCCATAAGGATAAAAAGAAAAAACATCAGTCAATTCACGAGTTTTTTCACCTATTATTACTTGAGGGTTTTTATAAAGTGTTAGTGGAAAGACAGTCTCTAATGAAGCCCATATTGCTCGCTCAAATGTTTCACCTTCATTTTTCTCATCAATTGTAATGCAATGACTTTCATGATCACTTATAAAATAGTTATGTGTAGAACGCCACTGCTCAAGAGTTACGCTTATTGTATGAATAGGAATTACATGCGCATTTAGATATGTATGTGTACGATCAACAGAATAATCAAAACAATCAAGTGCGTGAGAAGCTTCCCCACTAAAAGGGCCAGTATATAAATTAGCTTCGTTTCCGACAAATTCTAATACATCATAAGATTCTTGTTCTGATAACTCAATAATTGTCCAAGCTAAATTAACATCCATCTCGTTAAATAGGAATAGAGGAACTCTACGCTCTGTTAATGCCCTTATTAAGGCCTGGTGTTCCTCTTCATTTCGTTGTACTCCAGAAATAAAAACAGGAGAATCAGGCATGTCCATTATTTTAACACCTGTACAAAGAAAACTGTCTTTCATACCATAAAATAATTGTAAAGGACACCCCGCAATAAGCGCTTTAATACACGACGTTGGAGCTTTGATAAGAAAAGCTAACTCTTCCGCCCCCGTTTGCAGGAGCGTACCAGAGAGAGGCTTCCGCAGACCTCATTTCATCATAAATTCGCTTACTTGGTATATGCATATTCGCTCCTTCCTTTGCAACAATGCCCCAGTCAAGCAAAAATAAACAAAATAGTTTAATATATGAGAAAGATTTGGGTCATATGTGTAAAAGGCTAATTTGTATAAATTTCATCCATCAACTGTACAACCGTATCACATGCATCCTCAAACATAATATCCGTTGTATATTCAAAATCCTTTTGATAGTTATTCCACTGTTTCTTCATAACCTCACTGCTTCTAGCAGCATCCATGATTCTATGATAATCCTTAATCACTGCAGACGAACCACGTTTCTCTGCTGTTGCATTCAATGCCGCCATTAACATATTAGATTCTATATTTGAATATTGCAGTTTGACCAATATGTATATATCGTAATAATCTCTTGGTCTTGTATTCTGGTCACCTCTGGATACTACTGTTTCCAGTTTCTCAGCCATTATTGTTTCCAGATTATAAGCAAGCACAGAAATACTTCTAGCTTCCAAGAGAAGTTTGAATTGATATTCTATTTCTTTTGGAGTAATCTTATCTCCCATAGTAATATCTAACTTCAATGGGACTGCCATTGGGGGATAATTTGCAGATAACGAAACACGATACCCAGTGTATACATCGCCCTCCCTAATTTCTCCAATGCTCCGAAAACCAAAAGTCACATCATCATTCAATTTTATCTTGCAAATTTCTTCAAACATTTCCCTGACAGTCTGTTCATTTACAGGCAAACCTTTTATAGTTGCATCCATATCCATAGTTGCCCTAGTATCAAGACCAACCATAGCCGCAATCAAGAACCCACCCTTCAAGATAAAATTCTGTTGATATCTCGAAATAGATATTCGTTCTAACAATCTCTCCAACATAAAATTCTGCATTATAAGCTGTGCTGATATATGTTTTTCTTTTGCCAGATTTTTAATAATTGCTTTTAGCTGCATTGCATTTTTCATAACAGCACCTCCAGATATGCTCTGAGTTTTTTCTCAACCCTTAACATTTTTGCATACTCGGACAACACAGGAATATTTTTGTCTACGCTAATTGCATAACGCTTAAATGCCTCTGTCACTATTTGAATATCCACACGACTATGAGATCTTAAAATATCACAGAGGGTGCGCTCCACACTATAAGCTCTTACCGTATTTCCTCCTGGTGTGGTCACTACTGTTATTCCCAAATCATATAATATATCCTTGCATTGTACACAACGAATATTTTTTTCTTTTGGTTTTGTCAAATTATAATTCGCCGGAAAAGTCATGTGATATCGATTCGGTGTTCTATCAGTTAAATCCCAAAGGAATAATGCTGTTTCATGAGAATAGATTCCCCTTTTGAATCGACTCTGCATATTAAATATCTCATCATGCCAGACTTCTGGTAAAATATAAACACCTCTAGTTGATTTTTCAATCATACCCTTGTCAACAAGATATTTGATATTTCCACGTGAGAAACCAGCTGCAACCACCATTGCAGTAGTAACTGTGCCATTATTCTCTTTTGCCATTTTGATAATTTCTTCAGTTGCTCCCACAATAGCTTCCTTCCATTTATTGACTTTCATGCTTACAATTATAATTTTACATGGCATAAAAGTCAAGATATAATTGATGGCATTTTGGATGTTTATAAGTGACACCGCAATCGAAATGAACCATATTGCTAAAAAACATTTTGAAAAAATGCAACACGAAATGCAACACAATAAAAAATAACCCCAGTAATCACTAGGGTTATAGGCTGCACCAAAGCAGGATAAATCCGAACTCTCAACCTCTGCAAGTGTAACGGTTTTGGAACCTTCTTTATAGTTAAAGGTTAATACTACCTTATCCTCGTAAAGGTATACTGCATTAACGAAACTGTCAATCAGCCGTTGCCGCTGTTCCTGATTTGCCACATCAAACTCGCGGAAACGGTAGATGAAAAATGCAACCTGTTCTCTTGTAAGCATGGGCTTTTGCATTTCTTCCTGTAAAATACTTACTTCAAGTTTGCTTTTGGTTTCTTCCAGTTCATCCAATCGCTGTTTTGTGGATGGAGTAAATATCCCGGCTTGGATTGCATTCAGCATATTGTTAATACCCTTTTGTGTTTCCGCAAGCTGTTTTTTCAGTAGCGGAAGTTCTGTGTTTTCCTTCTTCTGCAAATCCATTAATGTATCTATCAGCCGTTCCATGATTTCATCATTCATAATAGTGTTCATGGTATGGTGTATCACCAAATTTTCAATCCAGTCTTTTTTGACTGCTTTTTTGGTGCATAATTTCTTTTTCTTGGTATTTACACAACGGTAATAATGGTGCACTTTCATAGTTTTGCTTGTACCGCTTTCACCAACCATAAAGGAATTACATTTTCCACAATATAGTTTGGTGGTTAAAAGGTAAGCACCTTCTGCTTTGTGTCTGGCGGGAGCTTTTTTATTCTTGGCTAACTGCGTTTGTACCTGTTCAAATAACTCCTTTGATACAATTGCCGGTATACCATCTTCTTTCACAACATCCCGGTAACTGTATTCTCCCATGTATCGACGATTTTTCAAAAGATGGTTCATAATATTCAATGTGATTTACCACCCCCAATGGAACGTATCCCTCTGGTATTCAGGCTATTTACAAGTGCCTGCATGGTTTCCCCGTCTTTGTAACGGGTAAACAATTCCAAAATTATTGGGGCGGTTTTGGGGTCAATCTGATAATATTGTTGTTCATCAATATAGTAGAGGCTTTAAAACAGGTATGCTTATTTAAGTCGGCCGACAAAAATATCAAAGGAGTGTTTTATGGCAAAACAAATGACTCCGGCCATGCGCCGGAAAGCAAACGCCCTAATCCGTGCCACCTGTTGTAACTATGACAATGGGAAATGTATCGTACTGGAAGATGGGGATGAATGTGTCTGTGTCCAGAGTATTTCTTATTCCCTTATGTGCAAGTGGTTCATCAATTCCGTACTTCCGGTAGATAAAACCCTGTATGCGGAAATCATGGGGCATGAGACGAAACACTGTGTCGTCTGTGGTACACTGTTTGCGCCCTGT
>CAYXCV010000021.1:25690-29658 GCA_964463365.1 uncultured Kineothrix sp. | reverse complement strand
AAGTTTACTTTCCATAATCATTTCGTACTTTTTAATATTTTGTGTCATTACTCTCCTGCCGATGTTAAAACTACTTGACATCTATATACCTACCGGTATATATTTAAAATATGAACAACAATATAAACAGCAAAGATACTATATTGCAATGTGCGTTACAGCTTTTTGGGGAAAGAGGTTATGAGTCTGTCGGCATCACTGAGATTACACAACAGGCTGGCATAACCAAGCCAACGCTCTATTATTTCTTTCAAAGTAAGGAGGGAGTTTTCAGAGCTATTCTAAAAGAATACTACGAGCGTTTTAACCATTTGCTCCAAAGTGCCTGTACCTATGAGCCCAATACGGAATCCTATGATAAGGATATTTTTCCTGTGCTTCTACAGGTTGTGGAAATGTACTTTTCATTTGCTCGGGAAAATACAACTTTTTATTTAATGTTGCTCTCCCTATCATTTGCTCCGCCAACCGCACAGACGACTGTAATCACAAAGCCCTATATTGTGACTCAGTATGAAATTGTTACCGGATTGTTTCGAGACATTTCTCATATACATACTAACCTGAAAGGTAAAGAACTGGAATGTGCTTACCACTTTATTGCTATGATTAACGCAAACATTGGGTTTTGGTATCAGGGTAATGTAGAAATTGACGATGAAAAAGCGAAACGCATCGTCCATCAATTTATGCATGGGATATTTGCATAAAGGATTAAATTTAAAAAGAATAGAGCGAAAGCTCTTTTTCTTTCATATATTATATACATAACGGTATATAAACAGAAGGAGGATTTATATATGTGGCCAGTAAACAGTGTATTTTATCAAATCTATCCATTAGGATTCTGCGGTGCCCCTAAAACAAACGATGGGGTGACTGTATCAAGAATTCTCAAGGTTAAAGAATGGATTCCGCATCTTAATCAGCTAAACATTGACGCAGTCTACTTTTCCCCTGTGTTTGAGTCTGATCGCCACGGTTATGACACCAGAGATTACCGGAACATAGACTGCAGGCTTGGCACCAACGAGGATTTTGCCGCAGTTTGTAAGGCGCTCAAGGAAAACGGTATCCGCGTAGTCTTGGATGGTGTATTCAATCATGTGGGGCGGGGCTTTTGGGCATTTCAGGATGTGTTGCGCAATCGGGAGCAATCCAGATACAAGGATTGGTTTCACATTCGTTTTGATAGCAATTCCAGTTATAACGACGGCTTATGGTATGAAGGATGGGAGGGTCATTTTGAGTTAGTGAAGCTGAATCTGCAAAATCCAGAAGTGATAGAACATCTCTTCTCCTGCATCCGTGCATGGATTGATGAGTTTCAGATTGACGGCTTGCGGCTTGATGTAGCCTATTGCCTGGATGAATCGTTTATGCGTAAGCTCCGGTACTTTTGTGATTCTGTCAAAGAAGATTTTATCCTAATCGGTGAAATATTGTTTGGAGATTACAATAGAATCGTGAACTCTGAAATACTGCATAGCTGCACAAACTATGAGTGTTACAAAGGTCTTTATTCCAGCTTCAATGACCTGAATTTATTTGAAATTTCCTATTCATTAAATCGTCAGTTTGGTAAAGATGGCAATGCCCTATACAAAGGAAAACACCTGCTGACTTTTGCGGATAACCATGACGTTACCAGGGTGGCTAGCATTTTAAAGGAGTCAAGACATCTGCCTCTGTTATACGGCTTGTTATTTGCTATGCCAGGCATCCCATGTATCTACTATGGCAGCGAATGGGGGATTACTGGAGTCAAAGAAAACGGAAGTGACGACATGCTGAGACCACAACTTTTCTCTCCTGATTGGAATGACCTGACCATATTAATTGCATATCTTGCCAAACTACACAAAAATTATAAATCTCTGCTCTATGGAGATTATAAGAGTATCGTACTCACAAACCGTCAGCTTGTATTTCAGCGAGAATTCGAGGGCGAACGAATCTGGATCGCAATCAACGCGGACGACAAAGCGTATCATGTTGACTTTGTTGAATCAGAGGGTGTTAAAAACGCCTATGAGTTGCTTACTGGGAGTCAGGTATCCCTGCAAGGCGGCTACTCTCTGCCACCGTTCAGTCTACATTACTGGAAAATTGATTAGATCATCTCAGACATAAAAATAGAGCTTGTTCATGGTGCCAAATTCAATACACCAGAACAAACTCAAAGAAAACCTTATGATTCCTTAGTCGCATATATGTAATCGTTAGTAAATTTATTAATACAATCCTTTACAAGCTCACGGGGATTTGCCGTCATTAAGCCATCTCTTATTTTATAATACTGGAAAGGCATGTACTGGCAAAGCATGCCTAACGGTATTTCAACACTTTCCATGTTTGCAATCAGCTTTTCCATCTTCTCTTTCACAATAGAATCTGTCAGATAATATCTGATTCTATCTGAATAGCTGAACCTTCTCTTTATTGCCTGCTGTGTTTTACTGCCAACATAGTATTTTTCCCAATTTTCAGGGTGCTCTATCATAACATTTTCTAACGTTTCCGTAAAATTTGCTCTTTTCTCTGCCGGAATCAGAAATTTTTCCATTGCATCTAATGCAAATAAACCTTCTCTTAGACCAAATGTCAGTGCCGGACCAACCTTTAGTATTGCTATGCCATCTTCAACCATTTCTTTTAATCGTTCTGCTGGCTGATAATCTGTTGAATGCCCTTCCAATACGATGCCTTTCAAATTTTTTGCCTCAGCTATTAATTCTTTTGCATTTTCCCTATTATATGGAAAGCATGTCGCATCTCCGAACTCAACACCCGGCTGCACAACAACTCCTATTATATTTTCAAACTGATCTTCCAATCCCATTTCCTTAAATGCATTCTTATATGCTTCAATTGTCTTTCTTAAATCCTCTGCTTTTGTGACAGTGATTGAATCCTCTTCCTCCTGTGCACCTCCCGGAATTGGTACTTCACTTCCTATAATATATACAGGTCTTACTTCAGATGGATTCTCCCTGCGAAGCTCCTGATAGGCCTCTTCACATGCCTTATATAGGATAGCACCTCTTCGGGCAATAACTTCATCGGATAATCTCTCTGTCTTAGCGTCATCAGCTACTCTCATACTTGTATCCAGATGAATCTTCTTAAATCCGGCTAAAACGAAAAGCTTTACCAGCTCTGCAGATTTCGCCATAGCAATTTCCTCAGGTTCTTTCTGCCATGTCAGAGGACCTAAATGATCTCCACCTAAAATAATTTTATCGTGAGGAAAATGAATTCTTTCGGCTATGTCATATACAAACTTCTTAAAGTCTTCCGGTCTCATTCCTGTATAGCCACCATACTGATTTACCTGATTAGCTGTTGCTTCGATTAATACCACATGATTATCTTTTAGTGCCTGATCCATACATGCCTCTATCACCAACTCATTTGCAGTGCAGTAGCTTGCAATTCCACAGCATTCTCCATTCATTCGGCGTGTTATCATGTTACGCATAAAATCTTCCATCTTCCAAAACTCCTTCTATCAAAAATGTATTACTGGTATACTGAAATCTCAAATGAATCAGCTACGTATTTTCTTGCCTCTGTAAGGCTTGAAAATACACCATCCTGTATCATCTGGGTCAAAATATTTCCAATAGCTGTTGCTTCACCGGGACCTGCATAAACAGGAACTCCTGTGTATTTTGCTGTCAACTGATTTAAATAAATAGCATTGGAGCCACCACCAATAATATGAATGCAATCATATTTTACTCCTGTTAGTCTTTCTATTTCTCCTAATTTATCTGCATAACATTTAGCAAGACTATTGTATACAACTGCAGATAATTCCGCCAAAGTAAACGGTACAGTTTGTGATGTCTTTCTGCAATATTCTCTTATTGCCTCTGCCATATCATCCGGGGAAAGAAAACTTTTATCCTGGCAATCAACAATAGATTCTATTGTTTCTTTTGATGCCATCTCACATAAATCCG
>CAYXCV010000021.1:0-25590 GCA_964463365.1 uncultured Kineothrix sp. | reverse complement strand
GTAGGCGGCAGGACAACTTTACAGCTATAACCTACTATGCTTTGTATTTCCTCCGTCAACGAACCAATGCATGTTCCCGGCATATATATTGGCTTGAATAGTTCTTTCTTGAAACCCAGTTGCCTTATCAGATCGTAATGCCAGTCCTTCGTGTCCGGGTTTATCAGCTGACTGGTGGTAGCCTGGGAATATTCCTGTACCTTGTTGCCACATAGCATATAATGAAAATAATCTGGCATCATCAGCAGCGTAGTTGCTTTCTCCATATGCTCAGGATGATATTTTTTCACTGCCATAAGCTGATAAATCGTATTATAGATTGCCTTCTGAATACCTGTTTCAGAATATAACTCATCCTCATTAATGATCTTATATACTTCAGCATCCATATGATCTGTTCTATGATCACGATAACCAACTACCGGACCCACTTCTTTTCCGTCTCTATCAAGTAATACATAATCCACACCCCAAGTATCGATTCCGACACTTTCCGGTATTTTTCCAATTTCCTTACATTTTTTCATTCCTGTTAGAATCTCTTGTAGAAGACGCTTTACATTCCAGCAAAGTGTCCCACTTACATCATCCATTCCATTCCAGAAACGATATACTTCCTCCAATTTGATTTTGTTATCCTTCATACTTCCCAGTATATGCCTACCACTGGAAGCCCCTATATCAATTGCAAGAAAATATTTATCCATACTTTCTCCTTATGAATTATTTTCCATCTCTTCTACCACAACACCCTTTTGTAACATGACATTCGCATAGAGAGCCGATTCTCCGGTAGCAATGATTGCGTAAGCGGTTCTGGATTCATCATAAAATTTGAATCTCTCAATATTTCCAACCGCAGAAGCTCCTCTACTATCATGTTTTGCTATAATTCCTTTATATGTATCCCATATAGGTGTCTCTACATCATCATCCGGCATTACTTCCATGAGATTTACCGGATGCTCAACATAAGTATCTAATGGAAAAACTTGTAAGATTGCATCCAGTATTTCAGGAACCCCATGACCGTCACAGCGAATCACAATTGCGTCTTTCCCCATAGACTCTGCAGGAAAATTACCATCTGAAATTACAATTCTGTCACTGTGTCCCATATCCGAAAGAACTTTTAACAATTCAGGTGAAAGAATTTTAGGAATTCCTTTTAACATTCTGTTACCTCCTAGTTAAGAGGGTTGGGATATTCCCCCAACCCCCCCGTTTTTAAGTATATAATTATTTTGTCAAACTATTAGTCATATAAGTTAGGAGCGATAGAGTCGTCTGCCATATTTGCTGAATCATACCAATATCCCTGTGTAGGTACATCCTCTACTGCTTCTCCCTTTGCAATTGATGTCAGAACATCTACTGTTGTAATACCCATTTGCAAAGGTGACTGTGTAACAGCACCAAACATTGTTCCACTTGAGATTGCTGCCTTGATAACAGAGCCTGCATCAAAGCCTGCTGCCAATATGCTTGTCTCCGGGTCTGTTCCTAATACATCTAAATTCTCATTTGCTGTTAAGATACCTTCTGCTGCTACCTGATTAGAACCAAACATACCGATTGTATCTTTCTTATTCATAATTACAGATGCTTCCGTAGCACATAATTCAACAGTTGTCTGTGCCGGAACTGCTACCTCAATAATGATATCCGCTGCACTTTCATCACCTGCATCGCTGCAATTATTTACATAATAATCATTACCAATCACTGCTACTTTTTTTCCGTCAGCTGTTGCCAACTCGATAACTTTGTCAATAAATCCAAGACCACGACTTGTAATCGATTCAGAGGTAGCTTCCTGATTTACTTCTCCGATTCTCACGGGTTCTGTAGCTGCATCAATTTTAGCTTTTAATGCCGGATACAGATTCTCGGCTGCTGTTGAACCGGCTGCATAGTTATCAGTTGCTACTGTTGCATATACCGATCCTGCAGGGGCTCCCGGAATAGCGGAGTCAAAACATACTACTGGAATTCCTTTGTCCATAGCAGTCTGTAGTGCATCGAGGCAAGCATCCTGGTCGCATGCCGCAAGACCAATGCCATCGGGAGCATTATTGATTGCACTGTTTAGCATATTTACTTGATCTGCAATATCAGATTCCGCGTTAGGGCCTGTACAGCTAACCGTAACTCCAAGTTTTTCTGCTTCCTGATTAACGCCTGTTACAGCCGCTTGCCAATAAGATGACTGATAACTCTTTACAATAATATCAAACTTGAAATCATTACTTTCTGCCTCGGTACTGGCAGTGTCTGCTGGTGCTGTTTCTGCTGGTGCTGTTTCAGTTTTTGCTGTTTCTGTCGCTGCTGGAGCTTCAACTGCTGCTGGCTCTGCTGATGAACTACATCCCACTAATAATGTTGCCGCCATTGCTACGCTCATGAGTGTTACTAAAAATTTCCTTTTCATTGATTTTCCTCCTTAAATACCTCTCTTTTTTTTATATGTAACCACTTTGTGGCTTCATTCCAATACTAATAATGTTCTAAACTACTGTTCTTCTCTTTTTGATGATATCAACCAAAACTGCGCAAATCAGTACAAGACCCGTGATAATCTGCTGCCAGTTTGCCTGTAAACCGATATAGGGAAGACCCGTCTTTAGCAAACAGATTACAAACACACCAATTAAAGAACCTTCTATACTTCCCGCTCCGCCGGAGGCCGATACCCCGCCAATGATTGCTCCTCCAATTGCTTCCAGTTCAAATCCTGCTCCTGTACCAGGCTGTACCGTTGCAAATACTGCCGAGTAAGCAATTGATGCTAATGCTGCAAAAAAACCGGAAATAACATATGCTAGAATATGATAAAACTTAACATTAACACCTGATAAAATAGTTGCTTCTTTGTTACTGCCAATTGCAATTGTGTATCTTCCTATTTTCGTGTATTTCAATACAAATGACATAATTACAACAATAACAAGCATCCATATAAAGCCCATGGGTATTTTGGTTCCATTTACTGTAATTTTGAAAATTTTTCTAAACCAGCTTCCGGGAGTTCCATTTGCCGGCCAGGAAATACCAAACCCTTTTGAACAAATAGACCCAAGCCCTCTTGTTATCATGCAGGTGCAAAGTGTTGCTAAAAATGGTGGCAAATCCATGACTGCAATTAAGATACCATTAAGACATCCAATCGTTATACCTAAGAGGATTGTTACGAGCAATCCTGCTCCTGTAGGCCATCCACACTGAACCACCAAATAACCTCCAGCCAAAGAGTAGCAGATTAACCCAGTGCCAATGGAAAGATCAACACCACCTGTAATCAACGGAAACGTAACACCAATTGCCATTAAGACTATGTAGTAAGAATAATCCAGTATACTCATTACTGTTGTGTACTGTCTAAAGTTAGGACTCACTAAGCAGAAGAATGTAAACAATGCAATTACAACTAATAGTACGACGAATTTCTGATTTTCTAGTTTTATCAATGCTGTTTTCTTTTTCATTCTCTCCTCCTAAACGATTTCTCGTGTTGCCATATTCATGATTGATGTCTGTGTTGCTTCTTCAATTTTTACTTCACCTTTTGTCTTACCTTCACACATAACCACAATACGGTCACTCATTCTCAAAATTTCTGTCATATCAGAGGAAATCATAATAATTGATTTTCCTTTCTGTGCTAATTTATTCATTAGTTTATATATTTCACTCTTCGCACCTACATCAATGCCTCTTGTAGGCTCATCAAAAATAAGAATATCGCAGTTTTTTACAAGCCATTTGGAAATAACAACCTTTTGCTGATTGCCTCCGGAAAGATTTACTACCAACTGATCAACACCCGGTGTCTTTGTTGAAAGTTCATCCACGTATTTTTGAGCTACTTTTCTTTCTTCCTTCTTATTTATAAATAAACCGTTCATATAATCTTCCAGACAGGCCATTGTCGTATTTTCCGCAACAGTCTTTTGTACGATGATACCAAAGCGCTTACGATCCTCTGAGAGATAACCTATTCCATGCTTGACTGCATCCTTAGGATTATTGATAACCACCTTTTCTCCATTAATATAAATATCTCCGCTCTCTTTGGCATCTGCACCGAAAATTGCTCTTGCGGTCTCAGTTCTTCCAGCTCCCATTAAACCGGAGAAGCCAAGTATTTCTCCCTTACGAAGTTCAAAGCTTACATCCTGCACCATTTTACCAGCATTTAAATGCTCCACCTTTAATACAATTGGTGCATCCTGTGCTACCATGCTCTTCGTCTTAGGATCTTCATATATAACACGACCAACCATCATGTTTATAATGTCATCTTTGGTACAGTCGTTTGTTACTAAGGTTCCGACATATCCACCGTCTCGCATAACAGTTACTCTATCTGTGATTAGTTTAATTTCATCCATACGATGCGAGATGTATACGATACCTAACTGCTGCTTTCTCAAATCACGAATGATTTTGAAAAGTTCTTCAATTTCAGTCTCTGTAAGAGCAGCAGATGGTTCATCAAATATAATTACTTTTGCTTTATGTGAAATTGCCTTTGCAATCTCACACATCTGCTGTTTTCCTACCGTCAGCTTACTCATTGTCTCTGTAGGATCAATGTTAATGTTAAGTCTGGCAAACAATTTCTTTGCTTCTTCATTCATTTTTTTATCATCAATTTTGAATCCTTTTTTAAACTCACGTCCAATAAAGATATTCTGTGCTACCGTCAGATGCCCCAGCATATTCAGTTCCTGATGTACGATTACAATACCGGCATTCTGTGCTTCCCTTGTATTTTGAAACTCAACTTCTTTTCCTTCATATATAATTGTGCCGGAATCTTTTGTATAGATACCTGTCAGTACCTTCATTAATGTTGATTTACCAGCGCCATTCTCTCCCATGAGAGCATGTACTTCTCCTTTTTTCACTTCAAAGTCAACATAATCTAACGCATGTACTCCCGGAAAAGACTTATCAATTTTTTTCATCTCTAATATTACATCGCCCATTTAATTACCTTCTCCTTTCCATTCTGTTTCCACTTTTAAAACTAATCCCTATCATTAATTTTTCTTTCGTCTTGCTGCAACATCTGTATATACTGCAACAATAACAATGATTCCTGTAATAATTAGCTGATAGTTTTTATTAATACCAAGTGCCAAAATACCTTCCTGCAAAAGAGCGATAATAAATACACCAATAACTGTTCCGCCGATAGATGCAAGACCACCTACCATGGATGTTCCACCCATAACGCATCCGGCAATCGCTTCATTATTGTATTGATCTCCGTATCCGGGCTGAACAGTTGTATAAACCGCCACAAAAAAGATTGCCCCAATACCGACTAAAGTGCCACAGATAACGTATGCCATCATTTCCCATTTCTTAACATTTACACCTGAAAGTCTTACTGCTTCTTTGTTACTTCCGAGACTTAATAGATAACGTCCTACTTTTGTTTTATTTAAAATGATGGAACAAACAATGGCGATTACTATGAAAAAAATGATTCCTACCGGAAAATTACCAACCTTCACTAAGTACCTGTACCAACCGCCATCTGCTGAGGACTGCGGCCAGCTGACTGACTGCGTCTTTGTAAAGACGGAAGCTAATCCCTTTGCAATATTCATACTTGCCATTGATACAATAAATGGCGGCACAGACCAATACGCTACCAGATATCCATTAAAAGCACCAAATGCTACACCTACTAAAATGCTAATTACGAGGCATACTGCTGTTGGGATTCCATAAGATGTCAGGCAATAACCTGAGATTAATGCTGCACAGAACATCACGGGTCCGATTGAGAAATCAATTCCTCCTGTTGCTATTACAAATGTTACTCCAAGAGATAAAAAGCCTAAAAAATATACATAATTTAATGTGTTAAGTATTCTTGGCAATCCTGCAAATCCCTTTGAAGATACACAGAAAAGTATGTACATAAACACTAGTACGCAACATAATACAATCCTATTAAATCCCACTTTTTTAATAATTGGATTCTGTTTCAGTTTTTCCAATTTTCTTCCTCCCAACCAGTTATTATTTATAACTTTTAAAACATTAAACGAAACGTTTCGTTCTATAAGTCAATTATCCCGTGAGTTCGTGACAATGTCAATTATGACATGTGGGAAATCTGCGAAATAAGATAAAACAATATTCACTTTCATCTCTGATAATAAAAGCACTATTCTGCATCCGTACAATCAACAATCACTCCGTCTTCGTCCCATAAATCATGCCAGTCTTTAGCACCATCCCATAGGAATACATGACCTTTTACAAGCCTGTTATTTTTCTCTAATGTTGAAATTATTTTCATTTCTTCCTCAGTCAATGGCTCTGTAATAGTAGATTGAAGATTACTTACATACTCCATTTCATGGATTGAAAACGGAATTGGAATCTGTCCTCTCTGAACAGCCCATTTCAGCGCTACTATTGCAGGATGGACACCATGAGCCTGTGCAATTGCTTTAAACTCAGGAATCTGTAGATCTGCTACATCTCCCGGCTCCATGTCTCTTTCCGGTCTTTGTGGGGAGCCTAAAGGCATAAATCCGATTGGCTGAATATCACGAGCTTTTAGATAATCAAATAATTCCTGCTGTTGAAAACATGGATGTAATTCCATTTCGCATGCTGCCGGCTTAATTCTCATTTTATCAAGAACTGCTTCCAGCTTAGGAATCGTCATATTGGAGATACCAATATGTTTGATTAGCCCTTTGTCTACTAACTCCTCACACTGTCTGTATGTATCCATAAATTCATTAACCGAAAAAGGTTTGGAATCCGGATTACGTGAACCAACCGTACAATGTGGTGCATGATAGTTAGGAAACGGCCAGTGTATAAAAAACAAGTCAATATATTCACTCTGTAAATCTGCAATACTTTTTCTGCATGACTTTTCAACTTCACGATGCATGTCATTCCAAACCTTTGTCATAATAATAAGTTCTTTTCTTTCCACTATCTTTTCATCGTAAGCTTCTGCAAATACTTTACCAATTAGATCTTCGTTACCATAGCAGGCTGCACAATCAAACATACGGTATCCTGCCCGAATGGCACCTGCCACTGCGTTTGATACTTGTTCTGCTGTAAAACGATCTGAACCAAAGGTACCCATGCCAATACATGGAATCTTGTCTCCGTTATTCAGTGTGATTTTTGGAACCTCTTTTGGATTTACTCCCATAATAAAAACCTCCTAATTTATAATTTTTTTTATTTTATGTTTCACTATCGACTAATATCTTGCCCTTAACAGTACCCGGGGTCTTATACATTTCAAATGCTTTATCAATCTGGGAAAGCGGAATCTTTTTATAAATAAAAGAATCATCAAGCTTCAATTCCCCAGTTCTGAAATAATGTGCTGTCAACTCCCATTCATCTCCCGGAAATGGTGCGGAATAGCTCATCCAAGATCCCGTCAGATAGAATTCTTTGCGATTAATATTTTCCCATTCTTCTACACTAAAGGACAGATCTTTGGCAGGGGTTCCAATAAAGCAAACCTGTGCCTTATTAGCCGCAAGCCGAAATGCCATTTTCATGGTAATGGTGTTTCCGGCGGTCTCATATACATAGTCAAATCCGCGTCCCTCTGTTATTTTGTTTACTTCATCCATGTAATCTTCTTTTCCTGAATTAATGCCTTCATCTGCTCCAAGACGTTTCGCCAGCTCCAGTCTTTCCTCTAAAATATCAAAAACAACTACTCGCTTCGCTCCAAATATCCTAGCCCACTGCATGGCAAGCATACCTATCGTTCCGCCTCCAAGGATGGCGACTGTTTTACCGCCTTTGAAATCAACCCTTCTGATTCCATGAAGTGCAACTGTGGCCGGTTCAAAAAATGCCCCTTTTTCAAAGCTTACCTCATCATCAAATTTAACTGCATTTTTCTCAGGTACTGCCACATATTCTGCAAAGCTTCCATATTCTCTGGAACCAATAAAGCTATAATGTTTACAGAGAGAATAGTTACCTTTCTGACAATCCTCACATTTCATACAGGGAATAAGAGGAATGCCGGCAACACGGTCACCCGGTTTTAAAGAAGTAACTCCTTCTCCTACTTCTTCAACGACTCCTGAAAATTCATGCCCTAACACATTGGGAAAGTAATGACAAGCATCCCCGTTTACTCTTGGAACATCAGAGCCACATATCCCGGTATATTTCACTTTAATAAGCACCATTCCCGAAGAAGCTTTAGGTTTGTCGATTCCTTCATAACGTATGTCATTGCTGGCATGTACAACTGCTGCTTTCATTATTATACAACCCCTTTCTTATTATTTTTAAATCCATTTTCTGGAAAATAAATCTTTTAAATTAGGATATAGTTCTCGATATAAATTCATATATTGTTTATACTTCTCATGGTTTTCCATATTGGGTATATGTATTCTTGAAACAGTAATTGTCTTTTCCACAGCCTCCTTATAATCTTTATACATCCCACATCCTACTCCCGCCAGAAGTGCGGCTCCTAAGGTTGAAGCGGTATCGGTGGCAGGTACTTGGATTGTTCTGCCGGTTACATCAGCCTTAATTTGCGTCCATAACTCTGAATTAGAAGCTCCTCCCATAGCATTTAACATGCCGATTTGAACTCCCGTTTCTTCTGCAGTCTCAAGGTTATGCTCCAAAGAATATGCTACGCCCTCAAGAATTGCACGAATCAGGTGACCTCTTGTCTTGTCAAAAGACAGACCATAAAACACGCCTTTTGCATCCGGGTCCCAGATAGGAGACCGTTCACCCGACATATATGGTAAAAACACCACTCCCTCCGATCCAGCCGGTATTTTTTCAGCTTCAGCCGTCAGATTATCAAAAGAATCATTTTTCCCAAACTCCTGTTTAAACCATTTCAAGGCACCCCCGCTGACAGAACCACCCTGAAGCAACCACAGACCGGGAACAACATGTGTTCCAAGTATTAATTTTTTATGTGCCGCAACTTGATCTGTGCAGATGCTCATACCACCTGCCTGTCCCCCCTGCTCCTGTGTCTGTCCTGTTCTGTATACACCTGCACCAAGCGCTCCGCATGCTGCATCTAAGCCTCCTGCGACAACAGGCGTTCCTTCCATTAATCCTGTTAATTGAGCTGCTTCTGCACTTACCGTTCCAACCACTTCATCACAATTGCAAAGTGGGGGTATAAGATCTATCGATAATCCCATTTCTCTGGCAAGTTCTTCATCATATTTCAAGGTTTTCATATTAAAAAAATGTATACCATAACTCTGGGAATAATCCTGGCTCATAGTTCCGGTTAATTTCAAAACTATATAACTGTTGCTTTGTAGAAATTGATATGTTCTTCTAAAAATTTCTGACCTTTCTTCCTTGAACCACAGCATCTTCGGAGTACAATAAGACGGAAGAAAATCATTGCCGGCAACGCGGAAGATGGTGTCTTCCCCGATTTGTTTTTTCACTCTTTCACAGATATTCCTTGCTCTGGTATCCATCCAAATTGGAGTATTACTCAAAGCATTACCCGCTTTATCTACCGGAATCGTTGACCAGCTCTGCCCATCCACTCCAATCCCCTGAATGTTTTTTGGCAAAACATGTTCATTTGAAAGTACTTCATGAATTCCATCACAGATTGCCTTCCACCACTCATCTGGATTCTGTTCTGCCCATCCGTCTTTTGGATAATACACCTTATAGGATTGATTTGACTGAGCAAGTACTTTACCTTTTTCATCAAAGACCGCTACTTTGCAGGCAGATGTTCCAATATCAATGCCCATTAATTGTTTATTCATACATTTTCTCCATACATCGTGAAACGTTACGTTTATTTTTTTTTAAAAAAAGTTGTAAAACATCTAATATATCAAGTTTTCAATCTATAATTTTAATGTTTAACCTCTGATTATTAATTATTCAATATATTGAGCGAAACGTTTCGTTTTGATTTAATAGGAAAGTCCACTCAAGAATTGATTTTGTGGACTTTTCATTTTTATTGATATAGCTCTTAATTATAATAGGGTATAGCTACACTATATTCTCGCTATTGAATTACCTTCAAAAATTTTTGTACTCATCATAATCTCTATCGGTGTCACGTCTTCTTTACTATTGATATGCATCAGTACTAGCTCCACTGCCTTTTCTCCCATTTCCTTCATTGGTTGAATAACCATGTACATTTTAGGGTTTACAACATGAGACATTATCAAATCATCAAACCCCATCAAGGAAATATCATTTGGACAGCTGTAAACGGATTCGTTAACTGCCATAACACCACCTAACGTCACTTCATAATTGGTCATAAACACAGCAGTAGGCCGGCGCTTCAAAGCAAGAAGCTGTTTCATGCTCTCGTATCCGAACTCCATGGAATGGATTCCTATCTTCTGATAGTTTGTAGGAACTTTAATTCCTGCCTGCTCCATTCTATTCATAAATCCATGATACCTTTCCAAACCGGTATACTCAACCTTCGAACAAATTATAGCAATATCTTTATGGTTATTTTCTAGCAAAACACTGACAGCCCTATAGGCAGCCATCCTATTATCAATTTTCACACAGTCATATTCCTCTGAATCCTCAAATGGTCTGTCAAGAAGTACGACAGGAACCCCTGCATCCCTGGCAGGCTTTAAAAACCTGGAATTCCTGCTCACAGGAATAAGAATAATAGCATCTACTTTTTTATTTACTAGAAAGTGTACATTCTTTGCCTCAATTTCCTCATTATCGGAAGAATCACAAATTAACATACCATAGCCATTCTCTCTCAGTTTATTTCCGATATATCGAAGAAGTGTACCATTAAAGAGACTTTCGATGCTATAGACAATAACCCCTACCGTTTTTGTTTTGTTAGTAATAAGTCCTCTGGCAATTTCATTGACTTCATAGTGAAGCTCCTTAATTGCCGCCTCAATCTTAATTTTATTTTCTGGACGTACATTACCACCGTTTAAATACTTTGAAATTGTAGACAAAGCTAAACCTGTCATTGCTTTGATATCTTTTATTGTTGCTGGCATATACTTACTCCCTTACACTGCAATTTCCTTAGGATTGTAACATCTTCTTGTTGGATTGTAAATTATTAGTCTAGTCCAATCAAAACCATAGATGCATATGATGCCTATTAAAACGCAACGAAATTATGTCTTTTTATCTGATGGTCTTATACAACGGACCATATGCTTTGCAAGCTCTATAATCCTGTCCTTCCCTGTCACTTCCAAATGCATTCCAGGAAGACGGACGGAAAATTTGCTCTTCCGGTACATTATGCATGGCAACCGGAATTCTTAACATGGATGCAAGCGTAATCAGATCTGCCCCAATATGCCCATAGCTAATCGCACCATGATTCGCACCCCAATTATTCATTACATCATAGGCAGATTTAAAGTAACCTTTTCCTGTACATCTTGGAGTAAACCATGTGCAAGGCCATGTATAATCGGTACGCTTCCAGAGAATATCCGTTACATCGTCCGGAAGGTGAACTGTCCATCCTTCGGCAATCTGAAGCATTGGACCGAGATTCTTAACAAGATTCAGCCGAATCATAGTTACCGGCATTTCTGTTTTTGTTACAAATCTAGACGAGAATCCTCCACCTCTAAAATATCCATTGTCTGCCGCGCTCCATTCAGTTGCTTTCATAATCGCTTCCTGATCTGCTTCCGTTACCTCATACCAAGGCTTCATAACTGGATTGCCATCTTCATCCTTTGCTTCACCGCAGGCATCTAAACAGGCAGCACCAGAATTAATCAGGTGTATAAAACCGTCTGCTTCTTTTGCATGTCCTTCAATTGCATAACCTGTTGCCCTCTGTACGGAATTACCGCTCCAGTATGTACGTACATCTGCAAAAAGTTGTGCACGATTGGTAAGTAATTTCATAAACAACATTCCAAGACCATTCAAGGTATCGTTTTCTGTTGCCAAAATATATGGTTCTCTTGCACCGTTCCAATCAAATGTTGTATTTAATAACGCTTCCGGATAATCACAGTTTGGATAAAAATCCGTCCACTGTCTTTGCCCCTGAAATCCAGCAGCAATGGCATTGTGACCAACCATTTCTTCTTCGCATCCTTTTGGAAGATTCATGTTGCCATTCATAAGATCTTTGATGATAACCATCATCTTTACTATAAACTCCCACGTTTCTTCTTTCTTTTCCGGGGAATCTTTTACGAAATCAGGATTTTTGTCCAATCCTTCTTTGCATTTTTCTTTTGTCCATTTTAATGCCTTTTCATATTCAGCCTCATCATAGATGCCTTCCGTCATACGTCTGATTACTTCCACTTCATCAACTGATTCCACTCGCATACCAAGATATTCCTCGATAAATTCAGGACTTATAATCGATCCACCGATGCCCATAGTAACCGAACCAATCTGTAGATATGATTTACCTCTCATAGTTGCTGCCGCTACTGCAGCCCGGCCAAACCGAAGTAGTTTATCCTTTACGTCCGATGGAATCTCTGTATCATCCGCTTCGCAGACTTCACGCCCATAAATACCAAATGCTGGCAGTCCTTTCTGCGCATGAGTGGCAAGCACAGATGCCAGATAGACAGCTCCCGGACGTTCTGTTCCGTTAAATCCCCATACAGCCTTAATCGTCAAAGGATCCATATCCATTGTTTCTGCACCATAGCACCAGCAAGGCGTTACCGTAAGCGTAATATCTACGCCTTCTTTTTTAAATTTTGCTGCGCATGCTGCCGCTTCACCGACACGTCCAATGGTTGTATCCGCAATAATCACCTTAACCGGTTCTCCATTGGAATACCTGATATTGTCTTCTAAAAGTTTTGCAGCCGATTTTGCCATGTTCATTGTCTGATCTTCCAAAGATTCTCTGACCTTTAACTTTCCCCTGCGTCCATCAATTGTCGGTCTGATTCCAATAACCGGATAATCTCCAATCAATCTGTTTTTTGCCATAAGTTACCTCCTATTTAGCATGAAATTAATAATTCTTATCTTTTCATTTAATTCTATTTATGATAAAATAATAAAAACGAAACGTTACGCTTATGTTTATATTATATAGAACTGTAATGTAAAACAAAAGTGAAATACGATAAAAAAGTAAGACGATATTCACTTGTTTCTTTCATTCATAGAGGAGCTGCCATGAAATATATCGATTACAAAGAACACAGAAATCAGGGATCTTTTAATTTTCCAATTGCCTTCTATCATGAGACACCAAATAGCCCCCGTTATTATATGCCATACCATTGGCATACCCACTATGAGATTATTCGAATAATTAGTGGCTGCTTTCATCTAACCTTGAACAATGAAACAAAGATATACGGTGCGGGGGATGTTATTTTCATTTCAAGCGGCATTCTCCACGGCGGAACGCCCTCTGATTGTATTTATGAATGCATCGTGTTTGATTTATCTTTTTTCTTAAAGGAAAATCATGTGTGCAACAAATTTATTCAACAAATTATAAACCAAACAATTATTATCAATACTCATCTTTCTCACAGCACGACCTCTATCTACCCTATTGTAAGCAATCTCTGCTACACACTTTCCAGTAAAAAGACTGGATATGAATTTTTAACGCAGGGGTATTTGTATATGCTGATTGGTGCTGTGTTAGAACATCATCTTTATGAAGAAAATAATGAGGATATAACTACTACAGAACGTCTGAATTCCATAAAAAAAGTACTTACTTACATATCAGATAATTATAACAATAACATTAGTCTTGATACGCTTGCCAGAATTGCAGGGATGAATTCTAAATACTTTTGCCGCTATTTTAAAGGCATGACGGAACGAACCCCAATTGACTACTTAAATTATTACAGAGTTGAATGTGCTTGTGAGATGTTGTCAACAAAAGATATTTTAATAAAAGAAGTGGCTATTTCTTGTGGATTTAATGATGAGAGTTACTTTATCAAAACATTTCAAAAATATAAAGGAATTACACCAAAACAGTTTATGAAGACAGAGTTTTATTAAATATGAAAGAATATTATTCGGAGGTATTCATGTGAAAGTTAAATATCTGGCAAAATTTATTGCCATTATAACTATAAATACTGTTTTACTTATATCAGGTTGTGGACAGGTAAATCCTCAGAAGGAACTAGACTGTCCTTTTTCAGATATGGACTGGACAAGCACAACAGCAGATGTTTTTGCTATTGAGGGGGAAGATTATTCTACATATGATTCTATTTATGGGGGAATCACCTATTCTTATCTCAAAGAGTACCAAGGTTATGACGGTACCATTAAATATATGTATAATGACGAAGATAAGCTAATGTGTGTTGCATGGGCATATGGTTCAGATAATATCGATGAAATACTGACTTTATATAATGAAATTCATGCAACTGTTGTTGAACAATATGGTGAAAGTGGTTATCAGACAGATCAAAGCACTAATTATGGAGATGTGTGGCATTTAGAGCAAGGAAATATTGTGATAAGTGTTATGGCAACTTCTTCTAACAAGGCTTTACAATATTCTTATCTAAATCCGGCAGTCTCTCAACGCTCTACAGAACCATCCGAATAGGAACAACCGTAGATTGTTCCTATTCCGTAACAAAAAGATCTGATTCTTCCTTCAGTGTCTTTGCTACCTGACTATTCTCCATCATCTGTCCTTTTACCTCAGTAATAGACTGTACCAGAGAATTCATATTTTCTGCCACATTTGTTACACCGTCAGTACTTTCCTCTACAGCTCTCTTGATTCCATTGACAGCCTCCGTCATTTCTGTAATATTCTCTAGAATTTCCTGAGCTTCTCCGGCATACCGTTCCATAGTTTCATTAATAAGCACGGAATCATCTTTGTACTGTTTACCGCTCTGCACAAAGGACTCGTAGTCTGTAATTATATTGGTATTCATATAATCGATAATTTTCTTGGAAGATGCAACCAGATCATCCACTGCACAAATTACCATTTCATTAATAGTAGATATATTGTTGGCAGTATCCCTGCTCGTATCAGCCAATCCGCGGATTTCGTTTGCAACTACTGCAAATCCTCGTCCAGCTTCTCCAGCCCTTGCAGCTTCGATAGATGCATTCAGCGCCAGTAGATTTGTTTGGTTAGTAATACTTAAGATTTCATTTGTCAGCAACGTAACTTTTTCCACATTGCGGCTGTTTTCCATTGCATCTTCCAGCTCTTTGGTAATATCAACCAACATAATACCGGTAGTTGTTTTATTCTCACCTGCAACCTTCTCCAATTTTACAGCACGTTCCTGCATCTCCTCTGCATAATGGGAAATCTGAACAGTCTCTTTCACCATCTGCTTTACTCTATTCTCCACCATACAAGTATTATCTGTGACATTATTTACCTTTGCTAAAACTTCTTCCATATTGGCTGAAAGTTCTTCCGTAATAACTGAAATATCATTTGCACTATCACTGGATGAGTTTATGTTCTCCACCACATGCCCTACAATCCGATCCAGTATTTCCGAGTTAGAAGAAATTTTTCCCATGATTACTTGCAAGGTAGCAATGAAATGATTGATTCCCTCAGATGAAGCCCCGATTTCATCATTTCTTATTACCTCAAGCCGTTTTCTCAGATCTCCTTCACCATTATTAATGGAATCAATTACGTTGTAAAGCTGCTCCTTTTGATTCTTTAATGGTCTTATAACCAACCGCATAATGAGTACCATTGTTACGGCAAAGGCAATAATCACAATTAGTATCATAATGTTAGCAAATAAATAACTCTGTTGGTAAGTAATCTTTTGTGTCTTTGTTGCTTCTGCTATGCGTGCTGCGTTTTCTTTCACCAGTATATCTATATTTTTTATGATATCAGATACCCAGTAATCCATATTACTGCTTGCCATATAAAGCGCTGTGCTATTACCGCTCCTGCCAGCCTCCACCACTTTATTGATATTCTCATGAAAGCTATTGACACTTTCTTTCATTTTACGGTATAATTCCTGATCTTCCTCGCTGAACACATGGATACATTCATCCATGATTGCTTCTTGTATCTTTATATTTGAAAAGGCTTCCTCAATCTTTACGTTATAAATATCCCTCGCATCCTCTGTCAATGCTGTGCAGTATAACATAGTCTGCGTCTGTATCTTCTGCAGTTGAAGATTAATCTCATCCAGTGCGGTCACAGAGTCCATACCCTCATCTGTAATCTCCGTGCTGGCTGACTGATTATTTACAAGCGTTAACAAAACTGTTGCCATACCTAAAATTCCTGCCAGTCCCAGAATTGCAATCGGCAAAATAATGTTCATCATTACGCTGGATCTTTTTTTAATTTTTTTTACCTTTTGGTTTCGTATCCCTTTTTTCATTTGTCAAGCCCTCTCTATGCTTTGTAAATATGTCGTATTATCCCCATTTTTGTCATCTTATCATCTTAAATCGTTACACACTATAACAATAAGATTTTTAAATATAAGAATATTCATATTAACTGGGATTTAAACTCTCGACGATATCTACATTATCGGATTTGACAAATATATCACAGAACCTTGGATTTACACCATAATTTTTCGCATAACAGCACGAACAATACGATAGTGTAATGGGAGTAACTTTTTACCGGCAATCTTCAATTCTTTCCGTATCTCAATTTTCTGGGGACAATGCTGTTCACATTTTCCGCATTCCACACATTTGGTGTAGTCGCTGGCATCCTTTTTATGTGAAGTTGCCATGAGATAATCCATTCTGGCATTGCCTTTTTTCTCTGTATACATTCTATTATAACAGGCAAATGTATTGGGGATATCTACACCGCACGGGCAGGGCATACAATAACCGCAGCCGGTACAGCCGACCCGAAGCGTACGATTGATGGTATCCTTGACTTTTTCAATCATTGCATAGTCTGCATCTGTAAACTCGCCAATTTGAACCTCTGATGCAATTCCAATATTTTCATTCAGCATTTCCATAGAGTTCATACCAGACAAAACACAAGTAACCTCCGGCTGATTCCACAGCCAGCGAAATGCCCATTCAGCAAGTGTACGTTTCACTGGATATTCCTCAATAATCTTCTTAGCGGAATCCGGCATGAATTTAACAAGCCGCCCACCCCGGAGTGGTTCCATAATAATAACAGGAATTCCTTTAGCTGCCGCATACTGCAAACCTCTGCGGCCAGCCTGTGTATGTTCATCCAGATAGTTGTACTGAATCTGGCAGAAATCCCAATCATAAGCATCTAAAATTTCGATAAAGGTATCCGTATCGCCGTGGAAAGAGAATCCAATATTCTTTATGGCTCCTGTTTCTTTCTTTTGGGCAATCCATTCCTCAATGCCATACTCTTTTAGCTTTTCCCATCTCTTAATATCCGCAACCATGTGCATTAGGTAGAAGTCCACATAATTTGTTTGCAGCCTCTTTAGTTCTTCGTCAAAGTATTTATCAATATCGGCCGGCTTCTTTACTATATATTGAGGAAGCTTGGTGGCAATATTGACCTTATCCCTGCAATTATTACGTTTCAATATGGTTCCTAATGCTTCTTCGCTTCCTAAATACAAGTAAGCCGTATCGAAATAATTGATTCCCTGGTCAATCGCAGCTAAAATCTCTTTTTCTGTTTCCTCCATATCGATTTTATTTCCCTTTTGTGGAAAACGCATACATCCAAAGCCAAGGATAGAAACCTCTGAGCCGTCTTTTATTTTTCTGTATTGCATAATGCTACCCATCTACACGCTGTGGCGCATACAAATCAATAATTGAATACACATTTTTATTCAACTTATAGTTATATTGTAAACAATAAAATATACTGTGTCCATTAGTTTTTCTGTGGTTTGGCAACTAAAAATCTCTCTCTTGACAAGCGAACAATTAGTAGCTATAATAAAAGCGAACAAGTAGTAGCTGATTATTTTAATTACATGTAGGAAGGATAAATACTTGACAAAGAGAAACACAAAAGAAATTATACTATATAAAGCATTGAACTTATTTGCTGATAAGGGATATGATGGCGTGACCGTTCGCGATATTGCGACTGAAGTTGGAATACAGCAGAGTTCCCTATATAAACACTATTCCAGCAAACAGGAAATTTTTGACACTTTAGTTGAAACTATGCAATCAAAATATAGTGAGACTGCTGCGAGTTTAAATTTGCCAGAGGGCTCTTTCAAAAAAATTGCTAAAGATTATTCTAATTGTGGAAGTAAGGTCTTAAGAGAAATAAGTCATTCTATATTTCATTATTATTTAAAAGACACTTATGCTTCACAATTTCGAAAAATGCTTACCCTTGAAAAGTTTAAAAATAAAGATGCAGAAGAAATTTATCGTAAAATATTTATTGATACGGCTATCAGTTATCAAAGCAAACTTTTTTCGGGAATGATGAGACAGGGGTATTTGAAAGATGTCGATCCAGAGATTATGGCACTGCAATTCTTTTCACCTATTTTTGTACTGCTGAATAAATATGATGGTATTCCACACAGGGAAAATGAAGCTCTTGAAATATTAGGAAAGCACATAGATCAATTTGATTTACTCTATCGAAAGGAGCCTATATAATGAAAACATTAATTGTATTTTCTACTAAATATGGCTGTACGGAAAAATGTGTCGATATTTTAAAATCACAAATACAAGGCGAAGTCCATATATCTTTGGTAAAAGACATTAGAGTGGATTTAAATAATTTTGACAACATAATTGTAGGTGGATCTGTCTACATGGGAAAAATTCAAAAGGAACTACTTCGCTTACAATGATATATTAGAACATGCAACATATATAACTACAGTTGGTGGCGAAATGCAGTATGATAAAATGAACTTCCTATACAGAAAAATGTTTGAATCACTTAAAAAAATTGATGGCTTTAATGCAGGGTTTAAAGAGCCTGACATTGAAATGGAAGAAATTATAAAGATTGCAACATTTGTTAATGAAAAAAGTTAAAAACTATTTAAATTGCGAAGGTAGAAGTAGTTTATGGAACTTAGAGACAATTAATTCCACGGATAAATTCCTTCGGTTTAAAGCGGTGAATATTATGCTGACCGGTTAGTTCATATTTTTGACAATTTTTGATTAACTGTGTCGCCCTCTCTCCTTGAGCGTTGGATGCAGCCGCCATTAAAATCCCATCCTCCGTATACTGCTCCTGCACGTGTAAATATACCGTGGGTACAGAAATATCTCCCATCAGCGTCTCATGTTTGATGTCGCTGTGCCAGGTGTAATCATAAAAATGCGCTCCGAATTCAAAATCGTACTGACTAGTATAGAGGAATATGGAATTGATGGATTCGGGTAGGAAAAATATTTGTACCGGCTTATCGAGATTTTTTTCATGGTAGTGCTGGGCATAGTTTGCTATACCATCCATAGAAGAGGCCATGAAAAGCTGTCCCCAAAGACAGTGGCGCAGATAATAGGCCTCCCAACACTCGGCCTGATCTCCAGCGGTATAGTCGTGCATGACTTTATAAGTGTCCTGATAGGCAAAGGATTTCTCAAAATAATCCTCCTCTGTGGAAAAGACCGGTGGATCTTCCAGAACAGCTCCGATGATGTTTTCTCCCCCATAGGCAGCAATATATGCCGCCAGAAGGGCACCGGAGGAGTGACCGGAAACAACCGTTTTTTCCCCTATGACCTCATTGATAAACCAAATCAAATCATCCCCATTTTCCTTTAAATAATACTTGGACGGGTCGTGGGAAGAACCCCCATGTCCATAGCAGTCCACTGCAAATATGTGCCAGTCTTGACTCAGTTGGGGCAGCACCCGGCAATAATCCTCCCAAGCTCCTGTCTGCCCGTGGATTAAAATGAGGGCATCCCCATTGTTTGGTCCCTCCCCGTAGTTAACTACGGAGCCGTCGGCCAGTGTGACCTGCTTTTCCACAAAGCCCCCATTCATGACTGCCTTATAGTCTCCCTTCCAATATGTGGTGCATTTATAGAGATAGATCAGCACCATCACTATAAGCACAAGCAATAACACAAGCAATATCTTCACCATAATTTACCCCTTTTTATCCCCATCTATCGTACCTTTCATCTGCTCATAAAAATCCATCATAGTATCGGCCTTCAGTAAAGCCAACCCGCGCTCCTCATCCCCCAGCAATATAAGTCCATCACCCGGATTCATTCCAAAAATTTCTCTTGCCCGCTTAGGAATTACAATTTGTCCCCGCTCTCCCAGGGTGAGAACGCCGAAAATATGCTTTCCTCTGGGTGGAATGGGAAAATAGTTGGACTCCTGAGTGCAACTGACCAGATCATCCACCGAAACATGGTATAGCTTTGCCAAAGCAACGCAATTGGTTATATCAGGTGTGGTCGCCCCCGACTCCCATTTCGCCACCGCCTGCCTTGAAACATTCAGCCGTTCCGCCACTTCCTCCTGGGTCATTTTATTCAGCTTGCGCAGTGAAATCAAATTATCGCTGATCATATGCATCCCTCCCTACTCCATATAGTATAGCAAACCTGTTTTTCTATTACAATAAACATATATTTACACATAATGTTATGTTTGGTTGCTTTTTTCTGTTTAAAATATCATTTTTATTCAACCTTGTTTAGTATGGAACTTCACACTATTCGGATTCACCGGTCTTTTGTGTAATCCTAAAGATTACAAATTCTGCTGGTTTAATAGGTGCAACACCAATCACACAAATCATTCTTCCATTAACAATATCATCCTGAGTCATTGTGCTTCTACCAATATTTACAAAGAAAGCCTCATCTGAGGAGGTGCCTGCCAAAGCCCCATTCCTCCACATTCCTGTTAAAAAATCACTGATGGTACGTTTCACGCGCACCCACAATATTTCATCATTCGGTTCAAATATCACCCAGTTAGTATTTGCCTTAATGGTTTCCTCAATAAAGATAAATAATCTTCTTACATTGATATATTTCCAGTTTGCATTACTGGTTATGGTTCTCGCTCCCCATACTCTAATCCCCTGTCCTGAAAAATCCCTAATTAAATTCACGCCCTTAGGATTTAAAATATCCTGCTCTTCCCTATTAAACTGGCACTTAAGACCAATACAGGAGCGTACCACTTCGTTAGCCGGTGCTTTATGTACTCCTCTGCTGTTATCCGTGCGGGCATAAATACCTAGTATGCTGCCAGAAGGGGGAATATCAATATTTTTCTTATGGAGTGGATCAAATATCTCCAGCCAAGGATGGTACATTGCAGCATAATGACTGTCAAACATATTTCTATGCTTTAAGATATCCTCTATCTTCCTGGCATCCTTTGGCATATCCAAAACGGCAAATCTGCTTCCTAGCTTTTCGCAATGGGTAATTAACGCAAGCTGTACATTATAATCGACAACTCCCGGAACTGCCATAAGTGATACCTTATCATTGTCTAAAAAAGCTTGAATACCGGTACGTTTTCCAGCTCCATGATCAGAACCAATAAAATTGCTTGGAGATAAATTGGATACCGCCCCGTTGCTTCCACCTGACAGAGTAATGGTAACTACTACTCTATCATCTCCATCCTGTATCAATTGAAATGGAGGATATATTTCTTCAGTATCTTTTGCGCAGTAAGATCCGGTAATTAAATTAGATTTTGCTATCTTTTTACACAGATAATTGGGAGCCTCCATATTAAAAGAAATATTCTCATAAAGTTCAACTATGTCATCATATTTCACTTCTAATGTGAACTCACATGTGGTAATCACTTTTGTAGGCAGTAACCTTTTATCCTCTACATCATTGTCAAATTCTTTTTCAAACACAATTACATTTTTCTGATTCTTAACTACCTTGTTATATTCTGTGTTACTTCCATCTGAAAACATAACAACATCTCCAGCATTAAATCCATCACCTTTATTTACAAGATATTTTTTACCTTCTTCAACTGTCATTACTTCAAGAACCTGTGTTTTAGCTTTGCTGGCAGGGGTAAGAACTATGCGGATATTGTCTCCCCAAACACCCGGATTTTTAGCCTTAAATGTAATAATGGGTGTTTCTGTTGGGACACTCCCCTCTGCACATTTGTCATCCTTTGTTGCTACACGGGCAACATAGCATCGAGAACCTCCATTTATAAAAAAGTGCTCTACTGCATATGCCAGAAAACGATATTCTCCAAATTCTTTTTCTGATAAATATCTACCATAAGTTTTATTATAATCTGCAAAATTAGTAACTAATTGGGGAACCCCCTCTACCGGTCCTCTTTCTGCCAAACCGATAAAGCCTGCCGTACTTGTACCTACTCCTTCCATTGATTTTGCACCTGAATCAAATTCCTCCACGTATACACCCGGTGATAAATATTCCGCCATTTCAAATCACCTCCTTAATATTGATTATACTATTTGTACATAAGAAAACCAAAGTATTTATTTGATAATTGACATAGTAATAAAAATATTCTACAATAAAAACAGACTAATAGTTTGTTTTTGATTTAGGAGAAAATAAATGAAACAAGCAGAAAAATCAAAAGAAACAAAAAGACGTGTACAAGATGCGGCAGAAGCACTTTTTGCTGTTAAGGGATTTGAGCAAACGACAATGCAGGATATAATAGAAAAATCTGGAATGTCTCGTGGTGCAATCTACCATCAGTATGAAAGCAAACAAGAAATTTTGCAGGCATTAACAATAAGAGCGCAGGAAGAAATTCGAGCGTATTTTGAATTTGTACTAAATAATCAGGCATTAACCGCTAAAGAGAAAATCGTTAATATTACTGGCTCTTTTGGTAAAAGTTCCTTGCAAAATAATTTAATCAATGCTGGATGGGTTGAAAAAGTGCCTTTTTCATTGCTGGATACATTGCGATATTCAATTAAGGAGTTTGCTCCGTTATTAACAAATATTATCCAACAAGGTATAGAACAAAAAGAGTTTAGTTGTAACGATCCCTTTCTAACCGCTGAGTTTATATTAATTATTGCAGACATTTGGCTCGACCCTGTAATATTTCATTGGACGAAAGAAGAGGCATGTGCACGTTTGGATTATTTGTTTAACATACTTACCAAAATAGCTCCGGGAATGATTGATATTGATAATATCGAAATGATGAAGCAATCTCTACCTTTGGAAAGGAGGGTCACGAAATATGAAAATATTAATGATTAATTTACCTTTTTCCGGACATTCTAATCCGACAATGGGATTAGCCAAAGAGCTTATTGAGTTGGGGCACGAGGTTGCTTATATTCTTTCCTATGAATGGGAGCAAAGAGTTTTAGATACTGGCAGCAAATTTATTCCTTATCTTGGTTCAACACCAAACAAGTATAAAAAAATGGAATTAAACTATTGGCGTGTTGCATATGAGACGGCTAAATTGGAATTGCCTAAATATGATGTTCTAATTTACGAAATGTTATTCTTTCCGGGGAAAAGCCTTGCAGATGAGTTAGGGAAGCCTGCTATTAGACTTTTTTCTACATTTGCGTTGAATGCTAATATACTGCGTGAATTTGGTTTGACCGGGGGACCCTATATAACAGCTTTATTCAAATATAAACTTCTATATAAACTTATTTCAAAACTAGTTAGTAAATCATTCAGACTAAAACAGGGCGATCTTGTTAAGGAGTTGACTGAAAATATTCCGGAAATTAATTTTGTTTATACAATTCGGGAGTTCCAGATTGATAATGAGGCATTTCCAAGTACGCATTATCATTTCATAGGTCCATCCCTATCTAACAGGAAAGCACATTCAACTCAAATAGCTTTTGACAATATGGAACATCCTATTGTCTATATTTCTATGGGCACACTGATAAATCACTCAAAAAATTTCTACCTAAAGTGTTTTGACGCTTTTGGAAACAAAAAAATTTCTGTTATTATTTCTTTGGGTCATTCTATGAAAAAAGATAATTTTAAGAATGTACCTGATAACATTCGTCTATATTCCTTTGTACCACAACTAGAGGTATTAAAAAAATGTAACCTATTTATTACACATGGTGGTATGAACAGTGTTAATGAAGCTATTTATTACGGGGTCCCAATGCTTGTTATTCCCGTAGGTAACGACCAACCTACTGTAGCAAAAAGAGTTGAACAGTTGAACTTGGGTAAAAAGTTAAGTGCAAAAAAATTAACGGCAGAAACTCTTTACAGAGAGGCTAACTATATAATGAATAAAACAAAGCAACAATCAGCTTTAGATGAATTTAGTACAAAATCGCAAAATGCCGGTGGAAACAAATTGGCGGCAAAAATTATAACTCAAAATTATCATAAAAAATTAGATATAACTTTTATGTAAATTTGATACAATCTCTTCACTAACCTCCCAAAGCTTTCTTGCCAACTCCTTATCATAGGAACGCTTTGAAGATTTATGCATCTTACCGTTGTAAAAATATTCTCCGGTGATTCCTGACAGCTCCTCACTTGTAGCTACAGCTATAGCTGTGGCAGCACCCTGCTCCGGTGTGCGGAAAAAAGTTTTCAAAATCTTCATGATTGTTTTGCCGAATCCCGTATCCCTGTCCACCCCCATATTGGTTGCCACCGCACCGGGATGAACACAGTTTACAGTCGCAGAATTCCCAAGCCGCCTTGCCAATTCCTTCGTAAACAACAAATTGCAAAGCTTCGCCCTTCCATAGGCAGAAAAAACGGAATAGCCTTTTATGAGGGGTATATTATTAAAATCTATCTTTCCTATCTTATGTGCACCTGAACCAACCAACACAATACGAGCACTTCCGGCAGTCTGAATCAGCGGCAGAAGGTTAATAGTCAACAAAAAATGACCGATATGGTTCACTCCGAATTGCAGTTCAAGACCGTCCTTTGTCTCACGGCGATCCAGAGTTATCACTCCGGCATTACATACTAAAATATCCAATTTACTATATTTATCCTTAAATTCATTACAAAACCGCTTACTATCTTCCATGTCCGCTAAATCGCAAAGCATCAGAGAAACATTTCCCCTGCTTTGTGCCAATACTTCACGTAATGCCGTTTCGCCTCTTTCTTTGTTGCGGCACAGCATAATTACATTCATTCCCATGTTGGCAAAAGCTGTTGCTGTTGCCTTCCCCATACCGGAATTCGCACCTGTAATCAAAGCTATTTTTTGACTCATAATATTCTTTCCACCTTTCCGCCATACAGCAGATACGGCTTAAGCAATTAGTGTATCTTTATAGGACTATTATTTAATCCTTATCTTTAAGGTTTTCGGTCTTGAAAACATTATAGCCCTCATAGTGGTAACTTGCATCAATCCCTTTCATATACACTTCTCGGTCGTTAATCTTATCTGTAAGAGAGGTTTTAAGTAAAACTTTAATTTCAATATCCTTGACCGGGCTTCTTTCCATAGCAAGAAGATAATCCTCTTTATCAACTTTACTCCAATCAACTACCCTTTTTAATTCCTTTTTTAATATTGCGTCAAGCCATATTCTTGAACTTCTTCCGTTGCCTTCTCGAAACGGATGAGCAACATTCATCTCAACATATTTTTCAATGATTTCATCAAAAGTCGATTGTGGCATCTTTGAAATATTG
>CAYXCV010000020.1:0-30121 GCA_964463365.1 uncultured Kineothrix sp. | reverse complement strand
GAGCAGAGGACTGAAAATCCTCGTGTCGCTGGTTCGATTCCGGCTCTGGGCATTATTTTTTTGCGGTAATAATGAATCCGAAAGCGATTGGTAAATACAAGATAAAAGTATTGTAATTGTCATAAAAGTATGATATTATAAAAAACGCTGGTGTTAACGGGCGTAGAGATGGGATATTAGCTCAGTTGGTAGAGCACTTGACTTTTAATCAAGTTGTCCGGGGTTCGAATCCCCGATGTCTCATTAAAAAGCTTTATTCGAATCTCAACATTCGGGTAGAGCTTTTTTGATATAGTAGGAAAGTGCTCTATTGAATTAAAGCTCCGCAATACAGAATCTTTTTTATGGGAGAGGAGTATCAATGAATAAAGATAAGAAATTAACTAATATACAATATGCATTTAAAGAATCAGTTCCTGTTATGCTGGGATATATATTCTTGGGAATAGCTTTTGGCTTAATGCTACAGAACGCAGGGTATCATTTTTTGTGGGCATTTGCAATCAGTGTAATAGTATATGCAGGGAGCATGCAATTCGTGCTTGTTACATTACTTACAGGAGGGGCAAGTTTAGCTTATGCGGCTATTATGACCCTTTTCATTAATGGACGACATATATTTTATGGGTTTTCTTTTATTGAAAAATATAGAGATATGGGAAAGGCCTACCCTTATATGGTTTTTTCTCTGACAGATGAGACATATTCGGTATTATGCAGGACAAAAGTTCCGGAGAATTTGGATGAGAAAAAGGTAATGTTCTGGATATCTTTGTTGGATCATTCCTATTGGATCACCGGTTCCGTGATTGGCGGTTTGGTCGGGCAGCTGATTACATTTGATTCAACCGGAATAGATTTTTCTATGACAGCCTTATTTGTAGCAATTGTAATAGAACAGTGGAAAGATAGTAAAGTTCATGCTCCGGCAATCATAGGATTTATTATATCCATCGTCATCCTTTTCCTATTAGGACCGGATAGATTTATCTTACCATCTCTTCTTATTACAGTATTTATACTTATTAGTATAAAAGGAAGATTAGAATCCGGGGACGAAGAAGTGGCATAAACCCGCAGAAATGGAGATTAATATGAACTATACACATACTATTTTAATTATTTTGGTGGTGGCAGGATGCACGATTTTAATTCGATCCGTACCGTTTTTGTTATTTGGTGGTAACAGACGGGTTCCGAACGTCATACATTATCTAGGAAAGTATCTTCCTCCGGCAATCATGGCTACATTAGTTATATATTGCCTGAGAAATGTTAATATAATAAAGGGTTCTCACGGACTTCCGGAGTTACTTTCCGTGGCGCTGGTCGCAGGTCTGCACATGTGGAAGAAGAACATATTATTATCAGTAGGTTTAGGCACAATTTGCTATATGTTACTTGTTCAATTAGTATTTATATAAGAGTGGCTCTATGGTATTATATAGGAGTGAATGGCAGGAGATAACTGATGGAAAGGAAACAGAAGTCTTTGTTAAAAAAACTAGGAATTACAGCATTAATATCAGCTATTGTAATAATATCAGCTACCTATGCGGGATTGTCCATGTTTTTTATTGACCATTATTATTATAATACTACAATAAATGGAGATAACTATAGTTATAAGACCCCGGTAGAAGTGGAAGACATGATATATCAGGAGGCTAGTAACTATTACCTTACAATAGAAGGCCGTGAGGGAATAAGGGAGATTATATTACCTTCTGAGATTGATATGAATTATATATTTGATGATTCATTGACCAAAATTAAACGAGAACAAAAACCAGGCTTGTGGATTTTAGGATTTTTCAAGGAATATTCCTATGATATTCCGCAGCTGGTTGATTATAATGAACATGAGCTCAGTGATAGAATACAAAAACTTGATTTTATGCAATCAAAGAATATAAGAGCGCCTAACGACGCTTATCTATCCTACTCAGCTCAGGCAGAAGAATATATCATTATTGAGGCCACTCCAGGAACTGAAATTATAGAAGACAAAGTGGTAAAAGCAATTACAGATGCAATTGGAAATCTTGAGGATAAGATTAATCTGGAGGATAGCGGTTGTTATAAAAAGGCAGCAATTGATTCCAATAGCAAAGAAATATTAGAGGCAGCTGAAGTAGCGAATAAGTATATCAATACACACATTATTTATGATTGGAATGGCAGCGAAGTTATTGTAGATGCAGGTGTTATTGATCAGTGGATTACGATAGAAAAAGATATCGTTTCACTGGATGAAGAAAAAATTAAAGAATTTGTTTCAGAGCAAGCTAAGAAATATGATACATACGGAAAAAATAGAATATTCCAATCCACAGATGGCAGGGAGATTGAGCTGAAAAGCGGTGCCTACGGATGGAAAACTGATAAAGAGGAAGAAAGTGAAGCCCTCCTTCAAGCGGTTAAAAATGGGGATAAAATCAAAAGAATACCTGTTTATATTTATACAGCATCATCTTCAGGTGTAGACGATATCGGCAATACGTATGTAGAAATAGATTTGGGGAATCAACATTTATATTTATATGTAGATGGCGAAATCATCCTTGAGAGTGATTTTGTATCAGGGAATGAATCCCGTGGGTGGAGTACGCCGGCCGGTGTTTTTGGATTGACCTACAAGACAAGGAATGCGGTGCTACGGGGTGAAAATTATGAGACCCCTGTCAATTACTGGATGCCATTTAATGGGAATATAGGAATGCATGATGCAACATGGAGGGGGACTTTCGGAGGCAGTATTTATAAAACAAGCGGTTCCCATGGCTGCATAAATTTACCATATGAAAATGCTAAAATTATTTATGAATATTTATATACCGGATTCCCGGTTATATGCTATTATTAATAAGATTGGAGATATCATGAGACACAGACGGATTATTAATATGAAACAAATGCAAAAATTGAATCGTAAATCTGAAAGTCAAAAAGAATTGCATGCCCTCTTGAAAGAGCATGGCCAAGATATATTAAATTCTGATAACTTCATGAAAACAAATGATTTTATTCAACATGGTGATATGACAGTCAAGAAACATTGCATCAATGTAGCGAAGTATAGCTTAGTCATTAGCAGGATATTGCGAGTCGATTGCAATCAAAGAGATTTAATAAGAGGTGCCTTACTTCATGACTATTTTTTATATGATTGGCATGATAAAGAGCATCGAAGTATTAAAGGGCTTCATGGCTTCTACCATCCGGGTATTGCACTTAAGAATGCATCAAAAGAATATAAGCTTACCAGCAGAGAGCGGGATATCATTAAGAAACATATGTGGCCTCTTACAGTGGTGCCGCCTCAGTGCAGAGAGGCTTGGATTGTGACTACAGCTGATAAATATTGTTCCTTACTAGAGACAATCCGATTGCATAAAGGGCAAAGAAAAAGTAGGTATAGGAAGCTGAATCGTCATGCTATGAAAGCTAACGTACAATATTAGGGTAAAAATGTGAGTAACTTATTGAAACAATTAGAAGAATATAGAGATTCCGACTATTATCCGTTCCATATGCCGGGACACAAGAGAAGAAACCCATTTTTAGATGACGATAACGGCGCTTACGTTGGCGATATCGCTGACGCTAACGCCATAAGCTGCGCATATGGAATAGATATTACGGAAATAGATGGATTTGATGATTTGCATGATTCACAGGGTGTTTTAAGGAATGCTCAAAGTGATGCTGCAAAATTGTATGGTTCCGATGAGACTTTCTTCTTAGTGAATGGAAGTACCTGCGGAATTCTAAGTGCGATTACGGCAGTAACTAATAAAGGTGATAAAATTTTAGTGGCTAGAAATTGCCATAAATCAGTATACCATGCCATTTATCTTCAAGAGCTTGAGACATGTTATCTATACCCGGATATTATCGAGGAATATGGCATTGCGGATGCAGTAAATCCCGAACATATAGAAAGGGCGCTGAAAGAGCAGCCGGAGATAACGGCTGTTATTATAACTTCCCCTACTTATGAAGGTGTTGTGGCAAATGTTGGTCTGATAGCCAATATCACTCATAAGTATGGTAAAATCTTAATTGTGGATGAAGCACATGGGGCACACTTTGGGTTTCATGAAGCGTTTCCTGAAAATGCAGTAAGGCAGGGTGCGGATTTGGTTATACATAGCCTGCACAAAACATTACCTGCCATGACTCAGACTGCGCTTTTGCATGTGAAGGGAAGTAGGGTTAATCGAAAGCGCTTAAAAAGACAACTTAAAATATTCCAGACAAGCAGTCCTTCTTATGTGTTAATGGCATCCATTGATTCTTGTATGAATTATATGAGGGCAGAGGGAACAAAGAGTCTTAATAAATTAGTTAAAAATAGAGACAGATTTAATAGAAAAGTTTCAGAATGCACACATTTAAAAGTGGTACAAGTACTGCCAACCTCAAATAACTGTATGAAAGCCATAGACCTGGGAAAAATAGTAATAGCTATCAGGGATTTAAATATTACCGGACAGCAGCTGTATCAGCATCTTAGTGACAAATATCATCTGCAATTAGAAATGGCAGCTGATAGTTATGTGATTGCAATACTCACCGTAATGGATACTTGGAAAGGTCTTGAAAGACTGGCTGAGGCAATTGTTTTATTGGACAAGGAATTGCCCCGCTCCTATGAAAATGAGAAACGGGATGCCTTATTCGTTGGAAAGAAAGAAAGGATAGCAGAATATCCCCAAAGCATTATGACGATTGCTCAGGCAGCGATGCTGGATGATGAAAAAGGATGCGAACAAGTACCGCTTAGTCAGGCTGCTGATCGGATTGCGGCGGAATTCATAAATTTATATCCTCCGGGAATACCTATCATAGTACCCGGAGAAAAAATAAGTAAAGAAGTAATTAATCAAGTTAAAGACTATCTTGACATGATGCTGAATGTGCAGGGTGTAAAAGATGGATTTATAAATATAATAAATATGAAAGATATAAGAGGAGATTTAACCGGAATGAGAAAAACCAAAATTATTTGTACAATAGGACCGGCGAGCGAAAGCGAAGAAAAGTTAAGAGAGTTAATGTTAGCAGGTATGAATGTTGCCCGCTTTAACTTTTCACATGGAGATTATGAGGAGCATGAAAGAAAATATAAAAGAATGCTTAAAGTTAGTGGAGAATTGAAACTTCCGATTGCTTCACTTTTAGATACAAAAGGACCAGAAATCCGTCTTTGCGATTTTAAAGAAGGTAAGGCTGAATTAGTGGCTGGTCAGAAGTTCATTTTAACAACGAAAGATATTCTTGGAGATTCTAACATAGCATCTATCACATATAAGAATCTTAAAAATGATATCAAGGTTGGCATGTCAATTTTAATTGATGACGGTTTAATTGAAATGGTAATAGATGAGATTACCGATGAAGAAATTATCTGTACCGTAGTAAATGATGGTGTGGTATCTAACCATAAGGGAGTCAACGTTCCCAATGCTATGCTATCTATGCCATATATTAATGAGTCAGATAAAAGTGATATTATTTTTGGCTGCAAGATGGATTATGACTTTATAGCTGCTTCCTTTACCAGATGTAAGGAAGACATATTAGAAATTAGGAAAATCCTTGATGAGCACAAAAGTCATATTAAAATTATTGCTAAAATTGAAAATATGCAGGGTATTCAGAACTTAGAGGAAATCCTCTCCGTAGCCGATGGAATTATGGTTGCCAGAGGAGATATGGGTGTAGAAGTTCCAATGGAGGAAGTGCCCGTATTACAGAAAAAAATGATTAAAATGGCAGAGGCTCAGGGTAAGCACGTTATTACAGCAACCCAGATGTTGGAGTCAATGATAAGTAATCCAAGACCGACACGTGCGGAGGCTACAGACGTTGCCAACGCGATTTATGATGGTACAACAGCAATTATGCTTTCAGGAGAGACCGCAGCCGGTCAATATCCTGTAGAAGCGGTTACAACTATGGCAAGAATCGCAGAGCGTACGGAAAGAGATATAGACTACACATCACGTATGAAAAAAAGAACAAGCGGTATCACGCCTGATGTAACGACTGCAATTTCCCATGCTACATGTACCACAGCTTCCGATTTGAATGCAGCAGCAATTATTACGGTAACAATATCCGGATTTACAGCCGGAATGATTTCCAGATATAAACCAAATTGTCCTATTATTGCTTGTACGGTAAAACCGAAAGTATGCAGACAGCTTAATTTATCCTGGGGTGTTGTACCGATTCTAATTGAAAAAGAAGAAGAAGCCGATAATTTATTTGAAGAAGCAGCTCAAGCGGTTCAAAAGGCAGGATTTATTAAAAATGGTGATGTAGCCGTATTAACAGCAGGTGTTCCACTTGGTATATCAGGAAGAACAAATATGATTCGTGTTATTGAGGTATAAATTTATAATGGGAAAAATTATCTGTTTTATGGGGAAAAGCTCCACAGGAAAAGATACCATTTTTCAAAAATTAATGGAAGATAGGGAACTGCATTTACACACGCTGGTTCCCTATACGACCAGACCAATCAGGGATGGGGAAGAGAATGGTGTACAGTATATATTTACTGATGAAGAGGGATATCAGAAACTCTTAAAAGCAGGAAAGATTATAGAAGAAAGAACCTATGATACATATTATGGACTATGGCGGTATTTCACGGTAGATGACGGAAGAATTGACTTAGAAAATAACAGCTACGGGGTCATAGGTACCCTGGAAGCATTTAATAGAATGCGGGATTTTTTTGGTAAAGATATTGTGATACCAATACTTATTGAAGTGGACGATGGGGACAGGCTCCAGAGGGCATTGGACAGAGAAAAAGCGCAGGATAACCCCAAATATGAGGAAATGTGCCGCAGATACATTGCGGACAGCAATGATTTTGCACAGCAGAAAATAAAAGATTCCGGTATTGAAAAAGTATTTTTTAATAAAAATCTGGAAAGTTGTTTTGTGGAGATAAAAGATTATATTAAGGAACTGATTTAGAAAACGATAAAGACAGATTGGCAGGAGGTGGAGCAATGGATATTAAGGTAAATCAAATCAATAAACCAATGCAGGTGGAGCAGCCGACACAGCAGCAGCCTGTAGATAGTACCTTCAAATTCACCCTTGTCAGTCATATTGAGGAACAGGAATTGCAGGCCAGGCTAACATTTCTTATGGAAGAAATAACCATGCAGGGAGATAAGCTGGCTAAACGACGCGATATAAAGGATATGAAAAAATATCGTGAGCTGATTAAGGAATTTATGAATGAAGTAGTCAATCATTCTCATTCTTTTTCCAGAGAAAACTTTTTGGATAAAAGAGGACGACATAGAGTTTATGGTATTATTCGTCTGGTCAATGAGAAATTAGACGAGTTGGCACAGGAGGTAGTAAAAGAAGAGAAGGACAATCTGAGTATCTTAAGTAAAATAGGAGAAATCAGAGGGCTTATTCTGGATATATTTACGTAATGCATAATGAACAAAAGAACGGTATAATAGAAAGAGATTGGAGGAATGATATGGCAAAATTTTCTGATATTGTTGGTCAGGAACAGTTGAAGGACCACCTGCAGAATGCTTTAAAAATGAACAAAGTCTCCCATGCATATATTATAAACGGTGAAAAACATTCGGGAAAAGAATTTATTGCACAAATTTTTGCAACGGCGTTGCAGTGTACGAATCCGGATTTATCTCAGGAGAATATCGAACCCTGCGGAGAATGTCAGTCTTGTAAGCAAATGGTAACCAAAAATCAGCCGGATGTTATTTACTTAACCCATGAGAAACCGGGAACAATCGGAGTAGAGGATATTCGAGGACAGATTAATGGAACCATAGCAATCAAACCTTACAGTAGTTTGCGTAAAGTCTATATCATAGCTGAAGGCGAGAAAATGACGGTTCAGGCACAGAATGCTTTGCTAAAGACATTAGAAGAACCGCCGGGATATGCCGTTATTATTATTTTAACTACTAATGTGGACTTGCTTCTTTCCACGATTTTAAGCCGGTGTGTGGTGCTGAATATGAAGCCGGTCAAAGATGCACTGGTCAAAAAATACTTAATGGAAACTATGCAAATACCTGACTATAAGGCAGATGTAAGTGTGGCTTTTGCCAGAGGAAACGTAGGAAAGGCTAAAATGCTTGCTTCCAGTGAAGAATTTGATCATGTAAAAGAAGAGGCTATTACACTTTTAAAGTACATTAACGATATGGAAATCAGTGAGATTGTCACAAGCATTAAGAAAATTAACGAGTACAAGCTGGATGCCAATGATTATATGGATATTCTGGCTATTTGGTATCGGGATGTTCTTCTTTTTAAGGCGACAAACGACATTAATCACTTGATTTTTAAAGAAGAAATACAGTATATTAGAAAAGTAGCAGATAGAAGTGCTTATGAAGGAATTGAATTAATTTTAAATGCACTTGATAAGGCAAAGAATCGTCTGAATGCAAATGTAAACTTTGATTTGACTATGGAGCTTTTGCTTCTGACGATAAAAGAGAATTCGTGAGGTTGATAGATGATGGTAAAAGTGATAGGAGTGAGATTTCGTACAGCAGGTAAGATTTACTTTTTTGATCCCTGCAATTTTAATATCAATAAAGAGGATCATGTAATCGTAGAAACTGCAAGAGGAATTGAATATGGAACTGTCGTGGGCAATATAAAAGAAGTTGAGGAAGAAAAGGTGATACAGCCTTTAAAACCGGTACTTCGTGTAGCGACAGAAAAAGACAATGAACAGGAAGCGGCGAACAAAGCAAAAGAAAAAGATGCTTTTAAGATTTGTCTTGAAAAAATAACGAAACATGAATTGGATATGAAGCTGATTGATGCTGAGTATACATTTGATAATAATAAAGTGTTGTTTTATTTTACAGCAGATGGACGTATTGATTTCAGAGAACTGGTTAAGGATCTGGCAGCAGTGTTTAAGACCAGAATAGAATTAAGACAAATCGGTGTCAGAGATGAGACTAAAATAGTGGGAGGCATTGGTATCTGTGGGCGTGCACTGTGCTGTCATACTTACCTTTCGGAGTTTGTTCCGGTATCCATTAAGATGGCTAAGGAGCAGAATCTCTCATTGAATCCCACAAAGATATCAGGTGTATGCGGTCGTTTGATGTGCTGCCTGAAGAATGAAGAAGAGACTTACGAGGAGTTGAACCGAAGACTCCCGAATATAGGAGATTATGTAACCACAGATGACGGATTCAAAGGTGAAGTTCAGAGTGTAAACGTATTACGCCAGCTTGTGAAAGTTATTATAGAAAAAGATGACGAGAAAGAAATTCAGGAATATAAAATCAGCCAGCTTAGATTCAAGCGTAAGTATAAAAATACTAAGGTTGATGTACATGATGATGAGTTAAAAAAATTGGAGAAATTGGAGAAGCAGGAAGGAAAATCTAAACTGGATGATAATTAATCTAAAGGAAAATGAGAGACTGGATGAACTCCAAAGGAATGGTTACCGGATTATTCAGAACCCTGAGAAATTTTGCTTTGGTATGGATGCAGTATTATTATCCGGATTTGCCAGAGCAAAGAACGGGGATGAGGTACTGGATCTTGGAACAGGTACAGGAATCATACCGATTCTCATGGAGGCTAAGACGAAAGCCGGTCATTTCACAGGTCTTGAGATTCAGCCGGAAAGTGCTGACATGGCCGAAAGAAGTGTGAGACTTAATAATTTGCAGGATAAAATTACTATTGTGCAAGGCGACATCAAAGAGGCAGGGACGTTATTCGACGCTGCTTCTTTTGACGTTATCACATGCAATCCTCCTTATATGATAGGGCAGCATGGGTTACAGAATTCGGAGGCGCCTAAGGCAATCGCCCGCCATGAAATACTTTGCACCTTAGAAGATGTTATAAAGCAAACGGCAAAGCTTCTTCGTCCGGGCGGTAATTTTTACATGGTACATAGGCCGTTTCGATTAGCGGAAATTATAGTATTACTGCACCAGTATAAACTGGAACCAAAGCGGATGCAATTAGTGTATCCCTATGTGGATAAAGAACCCAATATGGTACTGATAGAAGCAAACAGAGGCGGGAAATCACGGATTACGGTAGAAAAACCTTTGATTGTTTATAAAGAACCGGGGGTTTATATGCCTGAGATTTATGAAATCTATGGCTTTTAGCAGTGTGAGAAGAAATTCTAAGGTGCCAAAGAACGTCACCTAAGAATAACTAAATCTCACACGCAAATTTGTGCTTAGGCACAAATATTGCAGGCAGTGGATATAGAAGAGATGTTATTTCGTGGGAAGTGAGGAAAAAATGACGGGAAAGCTATACTTGTGTGCCACACCTATCGGAAATTTAGAAGATATGACGTTTCGTGTGTTGGAGACACTTAAGGATGTGGATATCATTGCAGCGGAAGATACGAGAAACAGTATTAAATTATTAAATCATTTTAATATAAAAACGGCTATGACAAGTTACCATGAATACAATCGGGTGGAGAAGGCATACTACCTGATTGGACAGATGCAGGAAGGGAAGAATGTTGCTTTGATTACCGATGCGGGTACTCCGGCTATTTCTGATCCGGGAGAAACCTTGGTTTTGCTTTGTCAGGAGGCGGGTATTGCAGTGACATCATTGCCCGGGGCGGCAGCTTGTATTACTGCTCTTACGTTATCCGGCTTAAGCACCAGACGTTTCTGCTTTGAAGGATTTCTACCTACCGATAAAAAGATGAAGAAAGATGTACTTAAGGAACTGGAGCAGGAAAGCCGTACGATTATTATTTATGAAGCACCTCACCATTTAGTAAAGACCATAGAAGAGTTATATGAAGTCTTAGGGGAGCGGAAGATAACCTTTTGCAGAGAACTTACGAAGAAGTTCGAGACGGTGATGCCCACTACTTTTTCTAAAGCTATGGATTATTACAAAGAAAACGAACCCCGAGGGGAATATGTACTCGTTATCGAGGGAAAGAGCATCGCAAAAAAGAAAGAAGAAGCCGCCGCTGATTGGATGGAGATTTCCATAGAAGGGCATATGAAACACTATGAAGGACAGGGGATAGATAGAAAAGAGGCTATGAAGCTGGTAGCCAAGGATAGAGGAATCAGCAAACGTGATGTCTATCAAATACTTCTGGATATGAAGAAATAAGTTTAAAAATATAGTTGACAAAAACAGGAAGTAATCATATACTTTGATTGTCAAACTAATTTTGGGAAAGTGAAAGGGATAGTGTAATGTTAGAAAGAGTAAAAGAGATTATTGAAGAACAGTTGAATCTGGAAGGCGTTGAGATTACGATGGAATCTTCTTTTAAAGATGATTTGGGTGCGGACTCACTTGATTTATTCGAGCTGGTTATGGCTTTTGAAGAAGAGTATGGAATAGAGATTCCTACGGAAGACTTAGAGAAGATTACAACAGTTGGAGCCGTTATCGAGTATATGAAGAGCAAAGGTGTTGAAGCATAAGATGGTAACGAGAATAACCAAGTTATTGGGGATTGAATATCCAATCATACAAGGCGGTATGGCATGGGTGGCAGAATATCATTTGGCAGCAGCGGTATCGGAAGCCGGCGGCTTAGGGATGATAGGCGCTGCCAGTGCACCTCCTGAAGTTGTCAGAGAGCAGATACGCGAAGCTAAGAAATTAACAAGCAAGCCGGTTGGTGTTAATGTGATGCTTCTCAATCCAAACGCAGAAGAAGTAGCAAAAGTTGTGGTAGAAGAAGGCGTGGAAGTAGTTTCTACAGGAGCAGGCAATCCCGCGAAGTTCATGGAGATGTGGAAAAGTTCCGGAGTAAAGGTTATTCCGGTGGTAGCCAGTGTAGCTATGGCTAAACTCATGGAGCGGGCAGGTGCAGACGCCGTTGTTGCGGAAGGCATGGAATCGGGAGGACATATCGGCTCGATTACCACTATGGCACTGGTACCTCAGATTGTGGATGCTGTTCAGATTCCGGTGGTGGCAGCAGGCGGTATTGCAGATGGCAGAGGATTTGCGGCAGCTATGATGCTGGGAGCAGAAGCGGTTCAGATGGGAACCGTCTTTATTACAGCAAAAGAATCAATTGTACATAATAACTACAAGCAGAAGGTGATTTCTGCCAAGGATATAGACTCCGAAGTGACAGGAAGAAGCACAGGGCATCCGGTGCGTTCCCTTCGTAATAAAATGACCAGAGAATACTTAAAGTTGGAACAAGAGGGAGCGTCCTTCGAGGAATTGGAACTTTTGACCCTGGGTTCGTTAAGAAATGCGGTTATGGATGGAGATGTAATCGGCGGTACCATTATGGCAGGCCAGATTGCAGGATTAATCAAAGAAGAAAAAAGCTGTCAGGAAATTATCAGAAGTATTATGAACAAAGCAGAGATACTACTAAAATAAGGAGGTCTGTTCAAACGGATCTCCATTTTAACAGAAATATAGTTTGATAATCAAAGTATTAAAAGCGAGGTTGTTATTATGGGTAAAACAGCATTTATTTTTCCCGGTCAGGGAGCACAATATATAGGCATGGGGAAAGATTTTTATGAGCAGATACCGGCATGTAAGGAGATATTTGAATTGGCATCCAAGGCAGCCGGCCTAGACGTTATCTCCCTATGTTTTGAGGATAACGATAAGATAAACATTACGGAATATACACAGATTGCAATGCTGGCAACGGAGATTGCCATATTAGCGGCGGTTCGGGAGAACGGAGTCAATGCAGATGTAACTGCCGGCTTAAGTTTGGGAGAATACGGAGCTCTTGCAGCAGCAGAAGTGATGAATATAGAGGATATATTTAAAGTGGTGAGAAAACGTGGCATCTATATGCAGGAGGCGGTACCTACAGGCGGTGCTATGACAGCGGTGCTGGGTCTGGATGCCGGACAGATAGAATCCATATGTATGGAAACAGAAGGACTGGTCAGCATTGCGAATTATAATTGCCCCGGTCAAATTGTTATTACCGGAGAGTCAGCAGCGGTTGCAAAAGCAGCGGAACGTTTATCGGCAGCAGGAGCAAGAAGATGTGTCTCACTAAATGTCAGCGGACCTTTTCACTCGGATCTGCTTGCACCGGCAGGAGAGAAGCTGGGTGAGGTACTAAGTGATGTAAACATAAAGGATATTCAAATACCTTACATATCCAATGTAACAGCAGACTATGTCACTGAGAAAGAGCAAGTTAAGTCTTTATTAATAAAACAGGTTTCTTCTTCCGTAAGATGGCAGCAAAGTATGGAACGTATGATTGCAGATGGAACCGATACTTTTATTGAGATCGGTCCGGGTAAGACACTTTCCGGTTTCATGAGGAAAATCAATAAAGAAGTAAAGGTACTGAATATAGAGAAGGTAGAAGATTTAGATAAACTGAAAGGGGTGTAGATATGTTAGAAGGGAAAGTAGCACTTGTTACAGGAGCAAGCCGAGGAATTGGCAGGGAAATAGCACTTACTCTCGCAAGATATGGGGCTGATGTCATCGTTAATTACAATGGTTCTGCTGATAAAGCAGAAGCTGTGGCAGAAGAAATCAAGGCTATAGGAAGAAAAGCAGCAGCAGTACAATGTTCTGTTGCAGACTATGAGGCCTGCGGAAGAATGATTACAGATATGTTAGAGCAGTTCAATCATATCGATATTTTAGTAAATAATGCGGGGATTACAAAAGATAATTTGATGATAAAAATGTCAGAGGATGATTTTGATGCAGTCATAGATACCAATCTCAAAGGCACTTTTCATACAATAAAACATATGTACCGTCCTTTTTTAAAACAAAGGGCAGGCAGAATCATAAATCTTTCTTCTGTTTCAGGGGTACTGGGCAATGCAGGGCAGGCAAACTACGCGGCTTCTAAGGCAGGGGTAATCGGTCTGACAAAAAGCATAGCCAAAGAACTGGCGGGCAGAAATATTACCGTAAATGCAGTTGCACCGGGATATATTGATACCGATATGACACAGGCAATGAGTGAGTCGGCAAAAGAAGCAATCATCGGTCAGATTCCTTTAAAACGTGCAGGGGAACCAAGAGATATTGCAGAGATGGTTGCATTTCTTGCCAGTGACAAAGCATCCTATATTACGGGACAGGTAATTTCCGTGGACGGCGGTATGGCAATATAATAGAATTCGGCAATGAAGGGAAGGCATGGTTATTAGAATGAGTAAAAGAGTGGTAGTAACCGGAATGGGCGCAATTACGCCTATCGGTTTAAGTGTAAAAGAGTTTTGGGCAGGCGTGAAAGAAGGAAAGATAGGATTTGATACCATCACAAAGTTTGATACATCCGAATATAAATGCAAACTTGCTGCGGAAGTAAAAGGCTTTGAGGGTAAGAACTATATGGACTTTAAGGCAGCAAAGCGAATGGAGTTATATAGCCAATACGCAGTTGCAGCAACAAAAGAAGCCTTAGAAGATGCGGGAATTGATATGGAGAAAGAGGACGCATTCCGCGTGGGCGTATCGGTTGGTTCCGGTATTGGTTCCCTACAGGCGATAGAACGAGAGCACAAAAAACTGTTAGAGAGAGGGCCGTCACGCGTGAATCCGTTACTGGTTCCCCTAATGATTGGCAATATGGCAGCAGGAAATGTATCCATTCAATTTGGATTAAAAGGTAAAAATATAAATGTAGTGACGGCTTGTGCCACAGGTACAAGCTCCATAGGAGAAGCATTCCGTTCCATTCAATATGGAGAGGCAGATATTATGGCAGCCGGTGGTACAGAAAGCAGCATAACTCCTATTGGTGTTGCCGGATTTACTGCTTTAACGGCGCTTACTTCTTCGGAGGACAAGACAAGATGTTCCATTCCTTTTGACAAAGAAAGAAGCGGTTTTGTAATGGGAGAAGGTTCTGCCGTTGTTATTCTGGAGGAATTGGAACATGCCAGAAAAAGGGGAGCCAAAATCTATGCGGAAGTAGTGGGTTATGGAAGCACAGCCGATGCCTTCCATATCACATCTCCTGCCGAAGACGGGGAAGGTGCAGCTAAAGCAATGGAGTTTGCCATCTCAGATGCAGGGATAAAGGCAGAGGATATCACTTATATCAATGCCCATGGAACCAGCACCCATCACAATGATCTATTTGAAACAAGGGCAATCAAAAAGGCATTCGGAGAACATGCAAATTGTATAAAAATAAATTCCACCAAATCCATGGTGGGTCATCTGCTGGGAGCGGCTGGGGCCATAGAATTTATCACTTGTGTCAAAGAGCTGGAAGAAGGATACATACACCGTACCGTAGGCTATCAGGTACCGGACGAAGAGTGCGATTTAGATTATTGCAAAGAAGCAGTAGAAGAAGAATTTAATTATGCGCTTTCTAATTCACTTGGATTCGGCGGTCATAATGCAACGATAATTATTAAAAAGTGGAAAGAATGAGGTGGAATTGATGTTGACAACAAAGGAAATTATGGAAATCATTCCTCACAGACATCCGTTTTTGCTCATAGATACGATTGAGGAATTAGAAGTAGGAAGAAAAGCAGTGGGAAAGAAATGTGTCACTTATAATGAACCTTTTTTTGCAGGTCACTTTCCCCAAGAACCGGTAATGCCGGGTGTTTTAATCATTGAGGCATTGTCACAGGTTGGTGCGGTAGCAATGCTTAGTGTTCCTGCGAACAAAGGAAAAATAGCATATTTTGGTGCCATACAATCTGCTAAATTTAAGAAAAAAGTTCTGCCCGGCGATGTTCTTATATTAGAGACAGAAATTATTAAGGTGAAAGGGCCTATCGGAATCGGCAGTGCGAAAGCATATGTGGATGGGAAGCTTGCGGCGCAGGCAGAGCTTACCTTTGCCATAGGCGATAAAGAAAAATAATGGGGAACAATATATTAAAACCTTTAAAGATCGGAGAACTAACTGCCGGAATACCTGTGATTCAAGGAGGGATGGGAGTTGGTATCAGCCTATCGGGACTTGCCGGTGCAGTAGCGGCAAACGGCGGGATCGGCATTATATCAGCAGCTCAGATTGGTTATCAAAATAAGGACTTTGACACAGATCCCATAGGGTGTAACCTTCGTGCCATTAAAGATGAAATTGACAAAGCCAGAAAGATTGCTAAAGACGGTATTATCGGTGTGAATATTATGGTAGCTACGAAAAAATATGAGTTATATGTGAAAGCTGCGGTGGCAGCAGGGGTGGATCTTATTATCTCAGGAGCCGGACTTCCGATGACTTTGCCGGATCTCATTGGTAAAGCACGGACTAAAATTGCTCCTATAGTATCCAGTTTAAAGTCTGTCCAAGTAATTATGAAATATTGGTTTAAAAAATATAAAAGACTTCCGGATATGATTGTAGTCGAAGGCCCCTTGGCGGGCGGTCATCTCGGATTTAGTGCAGAGCAGCTTTCCCATATAGCAGAGCTGGACTATGATAAAGAAGTCAGTAAGATTATTGATTATGTCAAGGAATATGCCATGGAGCACGAGAAAGAAATTCCTGTAGTAGTTGCCGGGGGTATTTATACAAGAGAGGATGCGGAGCACTGTTTTAGCCTGGGTGCCGCCGGTGTCCAGATAGGCACACGTTTTGTCACCACCTATGAGTGTGATGCCTCGGAAGCATATAAGCAGGCATATATCGATGCTGAAAAAGAGGATATAGTTATTGTAAAAAGCCCGGTAGGAATGCCGGGACGTGCAATATCCAATGCCTTTATTCAAAGAGCAGAAACAGAAAAAATACCTCATGGAAGATGTCACAACTGCCTAGCTACATGCAAACCCGGAGAAACGCCCTACTGCATTACAGAGGCGCTTGTCAATGCGGTAAAAGGAAAAGTAGGCGAGGGACTTTTGTTTTGTGGTTCCAATGCCTATCGGGCAAAAAAGCTAGAGCATGTGCCGGATATTATGGCAGAATTTCATCCGTAATGAGGTTCAATGATAGAAAATATGGAAAGGCAAGATAATATAATGACTAGAATTATTGGAACAGGAAGCTGTCTACCCTCCACGGTAGTAACCAATGACGACTTATCTAAAATCATGGATACCTCAGACGAATGGATATCCAGCCGTACGGGAATTCGGGAAAGACGTCTGGCAAAAGAAGAGACAACGGCCTCCATGTCCGTTGAGGCTTCCAAAGCAGCACTTAAGAATGCCGATGTGAGTCCTGAAGAAATAGATTTAATTATAGTAGGTACGATAACAGGAGATTATGTGACACCGTCAACAGCCTGTGAGATACAGGCGGAGCTTAACGCTGTCAATGCAGTAGCTTTTGATATAAATGCTGCTTGCTCCGGTTTTATGTTTGCCCTTCATACGGCACATATGTATTTACAGGCAGGAGTCTACCAAACAGCGCTGGTACTGGGAGCGGAAACCTTATCTAAGATTATGGATTGGAACGATCGGGGTACTTGTGTGCTTTTTGGCGATGGTGCCGGAGCGGCGGTAGTACGTGCTTATTCAGACAATACGGTCAATGATAAAACGCCGGGTAAGGGATTACTTGCCTTTGAGCAGGGATCGGATGGCAGCAAGGGTAAGGTGTTAGCCTGCAGAGACCGGGTAAATAATAATCCTCTGGTTCAGAATCCTTATGAACCTTCCTATATACATATGGATGGGCAGGAGGTTTATAAGTTTGCAGTCAGCAAAGTGCCTGCGTCAATTCGTAAGGTGTTAGCAGAGGCAGGATTAGAGACAGAGGATATTAAATACTTTGTACTGCACCAAGCAAACATTCGTATTATACAATCCGTAGCAAAGCGTTTGAAGGTGAGTGAGGATAAGTTCCCCTTAAGCTTAGAACATTGTGGAAATATATCGGCAGCCAGTGTGCCTATTCTCCTGGATGAGATGAATCAGAAAGGTCTGCTGCTACCGGGTGATAGAATCGTGATGTCCGGATTCGGAGCAGGACTTACCTGGGCATCTACCGTAATGGAGTGGTAAGAGTGGAATATAAAGGCCTGATAAAGAATATACTTAGTAAAGTTAAGCAAAATTATGAGGTTATTAAATGCTAAACTATATATGGGCATTTATGATTATGATTGGTGTTATATACGGTGCACTTACAGGTAATATAGAAGCAGTCAGCAATGCGGCTCTGGATTCCGCAGGAGAGGCTGTTTCTCTTTGTATTACTATGATAGGAGTGATGTCTCTATGGGTAGGACTAATGGAGATTGCTCAGACTTCCGGTTTGATTCGTAAGATGACAAATGGAATTCAACCATTTATATCGTTTATGTTTCCTCGCTTACCCAAAGGGCATCTGGCAAGGGATTATATCTCCACTAATATTATTGCCAATGTGCTGGGATTAGGCTGGGCCTGTACACCGGCAGGCTTAAAAGCAATGGAGGCTTTGGCGCAGCTTGAAAGAGAACGAGGGAATCCGGAATACATAGAAGAGAAAAAAGGCGTTGTGATAAGCGGCAAAGAAAAGGACCGGTCGGCAAGCAGGGAGATGTGTACTTTTCTCATTCTTAATATCTCATCCTTACAGCTTATTCCGGTCAATATGATTGTATACAGAAGCCAGTACGGGAGTGTGAAACCTACGGCAGTAATCGCTCCTGCTTTGATTGCTACTTGTTTGAGTACGGTGGTGGCGGTGATTTATTGTAAGGTGAGGGATAGAAAAGTTAAATAAAATGTAGTTAATAATAGTTCATCAATGACTGCTCTCGCATTTATAGCAAAATGCCAATTGTTTTTGGTGCTTGATTTTGATATTATTATGCAAATAGAATGATTGGGGAAGATGCATAGGAGGCAATTTATGAAAAAATTAAAATATAATGAGCATTATTTTAAAACAGCAAATCCTAATATTTATGATAATGCCAAATTGCGAGAACCACAGATACAAGGTTATTATAAAGTATATGATCATTTTGCTTTACGGAATAAAAACAGTACACATGCAATCGTAATTCTTCCGACAGGAGTTGGAAAAACTGGATTGATGGGATTATTACCCTTTCATATTTGTGATGGAAGAGCCTTGATTATTACACCTCAGTTAACTATTAAAGATACTGTTATAGATTCGTTAGATCCTGATAACCCTGAAAGCTTTTGGTATAAAAGAAATATCTTCAAAAGAGTCGATGAAACACCAACATTGGTGGAATATACAAGTGACATTAAAAAAGAAATTTTAGATGTGGCTAATATAGTCATTTTGAACATACATAAATTGCAGGCAAGATTGGCTAGTTCTCCGTTAAATTATTTACCAGAAGATTATTTTGATATGATAATTATTGATGAGGCACATCATTCCACAGCGGCTACATGGGTTGAGACAGTAAATCATTTTGCTAGGGCGAAAATAGTAAAGTTAACAGGTACTCCAATACGTACGGATGGGGTAGAATTAGCAGGAGAATTGATTTATAAATATAAACTGAGTCAAGCTATGGCAAAGGGATATGTTAAATCCCTTAGAAATTTTGAGTATGTACCGGAAAAACTATTATTGACTATAGATAAAGATGAATCTAAGCAGTATACTGTGGATGAACTTTTAAAACTTGGTTTACGCAATGAAGATTGGATAAGACGTTCAGTAGCTTTTTCCAGGGAATGTTCAGAAAGCGTTATAAGAGAAAGCATAAAATTGTTAAATAATAAAAGAAGAGATAATTCTAAAATTCCGCACAAAATTATTGCAGTTGCATGTAGCATTAATCATGCGGAACAAATCAAGCAGTTATATGTAGAAAAGGGATATAGAGCAGAAGTTATTCATAGTAAACAAACAACTGAAAAACAAAATATTATTAAACAGGATATAGAAAATCATCGTTTAGATGTTATTATTCATGTAGCAATGTTGGGCGAGGGATATGATCATCCGTATCTTAGTATTGCGGCTATATTTAGACCATTTAGGAGCGAACTTCCATATGAGCAGTTTATAGGCAGGATTTTAAGAACTATTCCAGATAGGGAGATAGAAAAAACGGATGATAATATTGCAGATGTTGTTTCACACTACAATCTGCAATTATCAGAACTTTGGGAAAAGTATAAAATAGAATTACAGGAAAGTGAAGTAATCAAGCACCTGCAAAATGAATATTTATTGGAGATTCCTGAAGATTCATCAGATGGGAATTCTACAGGAACAGAAGTTAACATTATACCGTTAGGTCTTGCTATAGAGCAAGGAACAGGATCACTGACTACTGATACATATTTGAATACAGAATTGATAAAAAAGCAACATGAAGAGGAACAGAAGCAAAAAGAAAGCATTGATAAGTTACAGGAATTATTATATATTGATTATGAGCAAGCATTAGCAATTTATAATCAAACTAGAACAAAAGATACAGCTGCATTTAAAAGACCAGATTTGTATTTTGCCAACAGGAAAAAAAGTTTGGATGTTCAGATACGAGAGATTTTAGTTCCTCAGCTTATTACTAAATATTCTATCAGACAGTTAGAAAAAGATCTGTCTGGATGTCGATTATTCACTGGGAAGTATACATGGATTAAGGATGCAGCGCCTGACAATGGAGCATTACTGGCAATGTATTTTAATACTTATTTAAAGCATGAAATTGGAAAGAAACGAGAAGAGTGGAAGGTATCAGATTATGACAGAGCGTTTGAAAAACTCTCAGTTGTGGAAGAATTTGTTGAAAGGGTATTGAGCGAATATTTACTAACTGATAACGTAGAATTTTAAATGGAGAGAAGATTATGGATGCTTATATCAAAAAAATATACGATATGCTGTACTCACCAATAATATCACCGTATAATTTATTGGAGAATGCAAAGTTGGATAACTACAGCTATGTGAAGTATTATACAAACGAAATTGGATTGGTAGCTGAAATGCAGTGCACAATTCATGGGGAAGGAATGCAAATTTTTTATTATCAATTTGATAAAAATGACTATCTGCAAATGATATATCAGGGTAATGTAGAGGAAAAAAACATTATTTTCAGTAGAAAAACTGCTGTTGAAACTCTAAAAGAAGAGTACTATGCAAATAAATTAGTAGTTAAAGAAGTTTGTTAATATGGAAAGCATTTAGTGCCAAGTCTACGGCAGTCATCGCTCCCTACTTGAACACGGTGGTGGCTGTGATTTATTGTAAGGTGAGGGTCGGGATTAACAAAAATAAAAGCATCATTACGGATAACATTTCGTAGGATGCTTTTGTTGTCATAATCAGTTGAGTCTACATAATATTCATGGTATATTAAAAAAAGATTGCAGAGAGTATATCATTTTGAAGCAATACTATAAGGATAAAAAGGAGAAAGTGTTAATGAAGCAAGTTTATATTATTACTGCATACAAGGATTTTGACTGGCTTAAAAAGACTCTAAGCATTTATTCAAAAGATATAGACTGTTACGTCCATGTTGATAAAAAGGCTAAGATACCTTCTGGATTCAAGGAATGGCAGAACAAGCAAAATAACGTATACTTATATTCGCGATACAGAGTAAATTGGGGGGGGTATCAGCATATAAGTGCAGTGGTTTTTCTAATGAAGAAAGCAATTAAGAATGGGAATTATGATTATTTTCATATTATGAGTGCCAATTCATTTATAACCAGACCAATGAGTGAAATAAAAGAATTTTTTAATAAACATTCAAAAACAAATTTTATACAAATGGATGATTTAGAAGAGATTGATAAAGAGGGTATAATAGATCCTTGGTTTATATATTATCATTTTTTACATTTGTATAATAAAAAAACAAAGTTTGGTAATAATTTTGATTATTATTTTCTTAAAGTTCAACAAAGATTAGGTATTAAAAGGAAAATTAGATACAGATACCATGGCTTATTTTATTCGCACTTATCAAGGGAGTTTATTGATTATGCGTTAGATTACATAGATAAAAATCCTAAATATTTTAGAAATCTCAAAACGTGCAATATAAGTGAAGAATTTTTTTTCCACAATATAATTATGGATTCTCCCTACAAGGATACGGTTTGTAATGAACATTTTATTTATAATGTATGGAATCCGGGAGGGGTTGCACAATTTTTAACAGAAAAAGATTATGATGAATTAATGAAAGATAAGTATATGTTTGCCAGAAAATTCGGAGAAGGATCTGAAGAAGTATTTGCACGTATTTGTAAGACCATAGGTGTAAAATAAAACATTTTATTATAAATAACGCTAAAAATGTCTGATACCATTTTTAGCGTTACTTTTTTCCCAAATAGCAAAACAAAATATAAAATCGGAGATATGTTTTTTATAAAAGGCGGAGAAATCATCGTTGCTAATTTGGGTATCATGTATTTCAAGGGTAATATAGTTTCTTAGGTATCCCTAAATCGATATTTTTCAGATTGTTTTGGTATGCTCCTTTAATTATGATGTCCAAAACATGGTACTCCTTTCGACTGTAAGAAAATAGAAAAATATATATTTACTGTTATATATTGACTAATAAGAAATCAATGGGATTCACAGACGATTGGAAAAAATTATTGAAATCATAGAAAATAGTACCGTATTTCGATTGACTCCCCATGTGGAAACGGTGGTTCTGCGGGAGTGGAAAGGCTAGGAAATCAAAGGATTTAGGGGTTTTGAGGAATATATGCATGTGTGCTTTTATGGTTGTTTGTTATGAAATATGTTTCCGGTTACCGTGTTGGGGTAAGGAAAATGTACTTTTGGGCGAAAGCTGTATAATCGGCACTGGAACGAATATTTAATAAAGCCACGGAGGCAGAAGTATTAGGTAAACGGTTAACTAATTCACTCCTATTATTAAAACAATAAATACAGATAAAATCAAGGTTTGGCAAGGGTAAGCGGTTACCCTTGCTTTTATTGTGTTTACTAAGATATTTTTGCTAAAATGAAGATACAGAAGGAAAAACTAAGAATAGGGGCTGTAATAGTCAAATTATTTAAAATGGGAGGAATTATAATGAATCAGATGAAAAAAGTTGCAGTAGCTATGTTTGCCGTATTATGTATGGTATGTATGCCTTTCATACAGGCAAAGGCAGAAGAGGAAATGATACTTATTTATGCACAAGTTCCGTCCGATTGGGAAAACCCATGTGTATGGGCTTGGGCAGATGATGGTACCAATGCGTTTGAGGCTTGGCCGGGCGGAGCCATGAAAGCAGACGATGGAAACCAAGGCTGGTATTACGCACATATAAAAAAGTCAGCAGGAAGTAATGTTATTATTAATGCCAATGAGGGTAGTGTACAGACGAAAGACTATAAAACAAATGATAAGGATGCATGGATTACCGTGACAGATGCGGATACTGTGGTAGTGAGCAATGAACAGCAGACCGAAGGTGAATTACCAGCCTACGAGGCGATGATATCTATTTACGCACAAGTACCGGAGGATTGGCTTATGCCTAGTCTATGGGCATGGTCAGCACCGGACGGAACCAATGTATTTGCCAACTGGCCGGGTCAGGAACTGACAGAGGGTACGGACGGATGGTATACTTATGACGTACCTGCCTGGGTGAATTCCGTAATCATCAATGGAAATGCGGGAGAGGTACAGACCACCGATATTACCGTAGAAGCTAAGGATGTATGGATTATTGTGGAAGACGCTGAAAATTATGAAATCTCCTATGAGCAGCCGGTGGCAGAGGTTGCGGCAGAAGACTTGATTCAAGTACATGCACAGGTTCCTTCCGATTGGCTGTTACCAAGCTTATGGGCATGGTCTGTGCCGGACGGAACTAACGTATTTGCCAACTGGCCGGGTCAGGAGCTGACAGAGGGTGCCGATGGATGGTATACCTACAATATTCCTAATTGGGTGAACTCTATTATCGTAAATGGTAACCTTGGAGAAGTGCAGACAACGGACATTACGATTGAGCCAAAAGACTTATGGGTGGTGGTTAAAAGTGCGGAGGAATATGAACTTTATTATGAAGAGCCTGCCATAGCTGATACTATGGAAGAAAATATTTCCAAGGAAAAAGTTATTTCCACGGAAGACGTTACTTCCACAGAAACAGAAGAGGCATTGCCTGCAGAGGAAACCAATACAGGAAACACAGGATTAGTGATTGGTATTGTTATTGCTGCGCTGGCTGTTGCCGGTATAGGTGTAATTGTTTATAAGAAAAGAAAGTAATCGGGAGGGATTTTTTTGAAATACAAAATAAAATATTTAATTATCTATTTACTTTGTTTTAGCATAACGGCGTCCTGCTTTATTGCTTGCGGTAATAAAAACAGTGGTCCGGTTACGATAACCATATGGCATGACAAGGAAGAGGCTGTGGCTGATACTCTGCAGAAAAAGCTGGATACACTGGCACCGGATATTATAGTAAAGCTGGAGCGTAAGGAAGGACTGACCGATGCTTTAAAATTGGTGGGAAATGATCCTGCTTCTGCGCCGGATATGTACTTTTTTGCACATGATAAAATCGGGGTGTATGCAGAAATGGGAATATTAGCACCTATCACTGATTTTGTATCAGAAGAGACATTGGCAGATTATTTGGATATGACGAAAGAGGCTGCCACCTACAAAGGTACGTTATACCAATTGCCGATTTATTATGAAACCTTGCTGTTTATGTATAACAAAGCTTTGATGAGTAAAGAAGAAGTTCCTCAGACCACGGAAGAACTTTACTCCTATATGAAGGAGCATACCAAAGATGGACATTACGGGTTTGTGGAGCAGCACAGTACCGCATACTATAGTGTTCCCTGGATACATGGATTCGGCGGAAGCTTAATCGATCAGGATGGTAATCCCCTGCTTACCTCCAATGAGGTGATAGATGCTCTGACCTATCATCAGAAATTCTTGGAATTTATGCCTGGAGAAAGTGAATATTCTACGGTGAACACCTTGTTCCTGGAAGGCTTTGCATCCTCCACCATAGGCGGTCCCTGGCTGGTTCCTACAGCTAGGGAGGCAGGTATTGATTTGGGGTTTGCACCCATGCCTGCGGTGGATGAGACAGGGAATTCATTAGCACCTTATTCCGGTGTGCAAGGGATACATGTTCTGAAAATAGCAGCCGAAGCCAAGAAGGATGCAATCAGTAAAGTACTGGATTGTATTGCGCAGCCGCAGCTTGGTACCGATATGGCTATGATAAGCGGCTGTGCTCCGGCAAACTTGCTTTGTTATGAAGAGGAGCAGATTGCAGCGGATGAGATGATTATGATGATGAAGGAGACTGCACAGACAGCGATACCTATGCCTAACATACCGGAGATGGATATTATGTTTGTTATCACCGGCAATCTGTTGGTTGAAGTGAATATGAAGCATGCAGATGTGGGAGAAACAGCAGAAGGCGCACAGAAAAAGGCAGTGACCTTAATTGAGGCCATGAAGTAACGGAATGGAAAAGGTATTTATAATATGTGGGATAAAAAAATGAAGAAATCAACTAAAATTGCATATTTATATTCGGCTCCTTCTCTTATTCTTATTGGACTGATTGTTTTGTTCCCTGTTTTATATACGGGTTATATATCCGTTACGAATATGAATATATACAATTGGTTTGACTTTACTTTGATAGGGTTTAAAAATTATAAAACAGCATTATTTGTACTGGATTCAGGATTTATTTCGGCTTTACTAAGGACGATCGTATGGACGGTGCTGAATATGATATTTCAGCTTATCATTGCTTTTGTGCTGGCAACCTTGCTGAACCATAAACAGCTCAGACTTAAGAATATTTATAAAACCTTACTTATGTTCCCTTGGGCGATGCCGGGGTATGTGTCTATATTATTGTGGAAGACAGGTATCTTCAATTCCCGTTTTGGATTATTGAATCAATGGATGGAAAAATTGGGTTTGCAGACCAGAGTATGGCTGGCTGGTGACCTATCGGCTTTTTGCTGTTGTATGATTGTGAATTTATGGCTGGCATTACCGTTTATGATTATGATAATGGACGGAGCACTTCAAAGTGTGGATCAGACTTATTATGAGTGTGCAAGGCTTAACGGGGCTGGTTTTTGGCAGCGTACTGTGAAGGTCACCCTGCCCCTGATCCGTCCGGTCATTGCGCCATCCATTATCATTACGGTGTTTACTACCTTTAAGCAATTTGATGTGGTGTATCTTCTGACACAGCAATCAGGTTCAAAAACAGGTGCGGACACTCATACGATTCTGACCTATGCATATGAAAATGCATTTATTACTAATAATTATGGATTCAGTTCGGCCATATCTATTATTATATTTGCCATTTTAATTATATTCTCATTGGCAACAAGAAACGAACTGGCGCAGGAGGAATAAACGGATGAAGAAAAAGATACATAAAGTACTGACAAAAGTAATCTTAAATCTTTTCTTTATTTTTTGCTGCTTCCTTGCCCTGATTCCGATTTTATATGCATTTTCTGTCTCTTTAGGCGGGCAAAACAGCTTATTGGGAAGTGATTTTTCTTTTATACCAAAGGATTTTACTTTTGCTAATTATAAAGCGGTGTTTGTAGAGAAGCCCTTAATGTTGTGGCTGAAGAACAGCCTGATCTTGTCAGTTTCCACATTGGTTATCGCACTATCCGTATCGGTGCCGGCAGCGTATGCATTTTCCAGATATCGTTTTGCGGGCAGGAAGGCAGTTCTTTATATTTTACTTCTATTAAATGCATTTCCTACAATCCTGTCGATGTTTGCCATATACAGACTGCTTCGGCCTATGGGATTAATCAATTCTAAATTGGGGCTGATTATTGTATATACAGGAACTATGGCGATATTCGGATTATGGAATATAAAAGGGTATTTTGACACCATACCCCAAGGAATTGAGGAAGCGGCTAAGATTGACGGTGCCAGTGATTTTCAGTTGACGACTAAAATTATGCTGCCTCTGGCAAAGCCCTCAATCCTTGTAACTTCCGTTATGATATTGATTTATGTTTGGAATGAATATATATTTGCTACCACATTTATGACCGGGGCAGATAACTATACTCTGGCAGCAGGGCTTTATTCTCTGCAGGCTACCGAAACATCGGGAAACTGGCCGATTTTTGCAGCTTCTTCTTTGTTGGTATCTATGCCTGTATTGTTTATCTTCCTGGCGGTACAGAAAAATATGGTTTCGGGACTGACAGTAGGAGGTATGAAAGGTTGAAAAAAGAAGCAGTATTACATATCCCCATGTCAGAATATGCACATGGAATAGACGAGAATCATTACGTGTTTCGATTGCGTACAGCCAGAGGGGATATTAAAAAATGCAGTCTGTTTTATGGAGACACAGCATGCAGACAAACGCCGATTCTATTTATTGAAGAACCGATGGGTTTAGTGGCTCAGGATGAATTTTTTGACTATTATGAAGTGGAAATGAAAGGGGAGTATCACCGTATTTATTACTATTTTAATCTAAATGACGGCAAAGAGGAGGTTTATTATTATTCTGATTTTTTCAGGAAGGAATTAGTAGATGACCGATCCGAGTATTATAAGCTACCCTTTAACCGGCGGGAAGACATAGCTGATATTCCCCAGTGGGTAAAGGGAGCGGTAGTTTATAATATTTTTCCGGACAGTTTTGCCACAGGATACCGCTTTATTGAAAATAAGGCGGGAGAGAAAAAGTTTGGACAGGTGACCACAAGAAGCAGACTAGGGGGAACCATTAGAGGAATTGCGGAAAATGTAGACTATCTGAAAGCATTGGGTATCACTTGCATATATATCAATCCGATATTTGCAGCAGGAGAATACCATAAATACGATACGCTGGATTACAAAAGTGTGGACCCTTGCTTTGGGAGCAACGATGACTTTAAACATATGGTTCAAATACTCCATGATCATGACATACGGGTAATCATTGATGGTGTATTCAACCACTGTGGCTGGGAATATCCTCCCTTTGAAGATGTAGTCAGGCAAGGTGAGTCCTCTCCCTATAAGGATTGGTTTTACCGGCTGGACTTCCCTGTTGTAAAACCGGATAATCCGGAAGATATCCCCAATTATGAATGCTTTGCTTATGAACGGCTTATGCCCAAGCTCAATACATCCAATCAGGAAGTGAAGGAGTATCTATTGGATGTGGCGGTTTATTGGATTCGGGAATTTGATATAGATGGTTGGCGGTTAGATGTTGCCAGTGAAGTAAATGATGATTTCTGGAGGGAATTTCGTAAGGCAGTAAAGGCGGAAAAGCCGGATAGCTTTATTATCGGAGAGGTATGGGAAACAGCAAAGCATTGGCTGGATGGCAGTCAATTTGACTCTACTATGAACTATGATTTACGTAAGTTTAGCATGTATTTTTTTGCAAGAGAAGAATGGGATGCTGCTTCCTTTGACAGCGGAGTTACCAATATGCGAATGAGGTACCGTAAGAACCTTACTTATGGGCAATTAAATCTGCTGGACAGCCATGATGTTTCCCGTTTTTATTCTGTTTGCGGGGAAAGGGAGAATGCATTTAAGCTGGCCGTTCTCTTCCAAATGACCTTTGTGGGGGTACCTGCTATCTTCTACGGAGATGAGCAGGGATTAGCCGGAATCAAGGAACTTGACTACCGTGTAGGGATGCAGTGGGATGAAAACCTTCCCCTTTATTTGTTTTATCAGCGGCTGATTCGGCTTAGAAAAAAACATGAAGTGCTGACTGAGGGAGAATATCGGACTATCTGCGCGGAAAAAGGAAGTATGCTGTATGGATATGAACGGTATAAAAAAGGTCATCCTACTTTGAGAATATACTTGAATGCAGGTAATCATCCTGCAAACATAAAAGTCTCAGAGGAATTCGGGATAATATGGTCAGAGGGATATCAAAACGGAGCGTTGGGGGCAAAAGGATTTGCTATTTTTAAGGAACGTAATTATAATTAAATCAAGCACATGAAGGTCTCTTAGCAGACGAATCATACGGAAAAAAATACTCTGTGTACGAATGTGCACGGAGTATTTTGTCCATAAAGATTAGTGTGAAAAATGAATTTTCACACTAATTTGGCAGAATGGAGATTAATATAGGAAACGTCAAATATATGAGGAGGGAAGGAATGTCAGTAACGATTAAAGATGTGGCAAGAGAGGCGGGAGTTTCCACTGCTACCGTATCTAAGGTAATGAACGGGAAACCAACGATATCAGAAGAAACAGCCAATCATGTAAGGGAAGTAATGGAAAGACTGCATTATCAACCCAATCTCCGCGCTCAGAACTTTGCCAGACAGAAGACACAGACCATTGTATTTGCAACGGAGCTTCTAAAGGGCAGCGCATTTGAAAAGCCTCATATGTTTGAAATTATGGTAGGACTTCAAAGAGTATTGACAGAAAAAGGCTATGAACTTCGATTGCTTCATGTAAACCGTGAAAACTGCATGGAGGTATTAGGGAATATGATAGCCCGAAAGAGTGTGGACGGTCTGGTTCTTCATATCTCCATTGTATCCAAAGAGTTGGAGAGGGTTATTTTAAAAGAAGAGTTCCCGCATATGGTGCTGGGGTGTCCTGAATATAAGACACAGCTTTGCTGGATTGATAATAATAATACATTGTCAGGGGAAATGGCATGCAGTTACCTTCACAGACAGGGTTATCGAAGAATGGCATTCATTGGAGGCCAGAAGCAGGATATGGGTTCCAGGGATAGGCTCCAGGGTTATAAAAATGTTCTGGAGCAGCGGCATATGCGATATAAACCGGAATATGTATTATCAGGTTTCTCTACCGTAGAGGGTGGTGTCCGAATGATGGAAGCGCTCTTACAGTTACAGGAAAAGCCGGATAGTGTAATCTGCGCCAATAATTATCTTGCCGTGGGTGCCATGAATGCTTTGAAAAACCATAACATTGCAGTACCCAGGGAAATGGGGTTAATTACTTTTGATGCTTATCCTTTTTCTAAAATAACGGAACCTAAAATGACTACCGTAGATATTGATGTGTACGATATGGGTAAGCAGGCGGGGGAAATGATACTGCGTAAAATCAGAAAACCGAATTTCCAGATTCAATCTTATGCAACGTTAGCCGGTTTGGTGATTAATGGTTCCACCAAATAATGTCAGTTAGAGTATAATTTTTATTGGCAAGAATAATAAATTCAAATAGTTATGAAAACT